>NZ_MWIG01000327.1:0-5295 GCF_002156145.1 Streptomyces sp. NRRL B-24572
CTTCTGAAACACGCCCTAGGGCGTGGTGTGGTCTGCGGGAGTGGAAGTTCCGGCCGATCAGCGCGGCCACAGCCCCGTGTCTTCAGGAAGACACGCCCTTGGCCGTGCCAGGACAATGGGATCCGCCGCGTGGACGCCGACCATCAGAACTGCTGTCTCCGCCAACTGCGGGCGCTCTTCCCGCACTTCGGTCGAGCGCTTATCGCCTTTTCCATGGCCAACGGGGTGTACCACACCAAGTACGGCATCACGATCAATCTGACCTTCGAGGACTTGGGCCACCCGGACCACCCTGGACTGCTGGAAGAAATCACCCGGCCGGTCGGCGAGCGGGACCGTGATCTTCTGCAGTGCCTGACCGACTACCAGGGCGGCGATTGCCAGTGCGCACTCGCCGACAAGACGCCGTGGATGTTCGTACGTCGGCAGCGCCGCGCCGGCCGTGTCGTGTGGGTGGCCGCACACTTACCGCTGACGCACGCCGCGACGCCCGAGCAAAGCGACAAGCACAAGGCCACGAAGGAGCGCGTAGCCCGCTCCGCCTTCCGTCACGGGCTTGACGTCCAGGTGGAGGCTCGGTCGTCGGACGGCCGGATCGTCACCGACGTCCTGGTGTCGGGTGTCGGCGGACGGGTGGGGTGGGAGGCGCAGTACTCCCCTATCAGTGCGCGCCGAGTACGGCGGCGCTCCGGGCGGGCCCGGGAGAACGGCATAGCGCCCCTCTGGGTGACCGGCGACGCGTCGTCGGAGATCATCGATCGCGCACCATGGACGAGGGTCGACGACGTGCCCTGGCAGCGCATCGTCTCGCCCCTAACGATGATCGTCCGAGGTGGTGTGCGGCACCTCCAAATCTGGAAGTGCACCGCGAGCAGCGAGCGATCCTGCCCTGAAACGGGTTCCCACTGCGGCAAGTTCCACAGCGGCTGGTTCCTTCCCGCCCTGTGCTTCCCGCAGGAGCGCGCCACCGCTCTGGATGAACTCGTCGTCACCAGTGCCGACGGCGAACACGTAGCCGTGCGGGTCCGCAACACCCAGGACCCAAGGCGCGCCTCCTACCTCTGGGCGCTTGCCAAAGACGTGCAGCGGTGGCGCGACCTCACCGACCACGGCGAAGGCGAGCCGGAGGACCTGCCGACGGATGACGAGCCGGTCACCTACACCGAAGAGGAACTCGACAGCTCCTGCCGCTACGGCAACCAGGACCGCCAGTACTTCAGCGGCCCGCGACCCCGGCGGGACATGATGTCCGCTACGGGCCTCCACACCTTCGACACCGCCCCTACAGCACCACGTTCCACAAAGCCCGCATGCAGGCTCACATACCTGGAGCACGCCTCCGGAGCAGCGGTGCCGGCCGTTGCCGGGAGATTCGCCGTCCGCCGAAGCCGCCGGGTCAGAACGTCCGCACAGCCAAACGCGCCGCGAACGCACAGTTTCGTGTCGGCATCGATGATGACCTGCACGTTCGCCGAGAACCGGTAGTCGCGCGAGGACGCCCCGTCTTCCGGTCTCGGACTGTGATCAGGGTGCCGTCCACGATCGACAGTCGCTCGATCGCCTCGTCCTGCGTGCCGTATCCGGACTCCTCGCGCTGCCTGCCCAGCGCGTCCCGAGAACGGATCGAGTCAGGGTGAGGGCAGCGGGTCGGCTTCGTGCAGCCGCAGTCCTTGAAGAAGGACCCCATGCCGCGGACGAGCTGTCGGGACATGTACGCACCATCCGTTCCGGCCCAAGAACCTGCTCAGGCGCCGCACTGTCGGTCGCAGGCCGGCAAGCGGGGACACGTCCGGGACGCATGCTGACCATTTGCTGACCTGAGGGGGGCACATGATGCCCCTGACCTGTGGCAACGCCGAATAGTCAGATCTTGGACTTGAACATCTAACGCGCCCGCAACGTAGTCGAACGATGCTTCGCCCGCCTCAAGCAGTTCCGCGCGACCTCGCCGTCGGCCTCGGCGCGGATGCGCCCTTCCCCTCCGGCCCATGATGGCGGCGCCCCCGATGCCCGCAGCGCAGAGACGTTCGCGGCCCACCTCGACGTCACCAGCTCCGCGAGGCGCCCCGCATGTTCGCAATGTTCGCGGGAGCGGGGCGGGGGCGGAATCACGCGCGGCCGACAGCCATGTCCATCAGGCGGGCCAGGACACGGCCGCCGGAGGCGGATACGCCGTCGTGCTCCCACTCGTTGGTCACCCAGACGCGGGTGGCGCCGACCTCGCGTGCCGTGCGCAGCGAGAGGCCCGCGTCGACGTACATGTCGTCGTGGTAGACGATCGCGGCGAGGGGGATCTCGTTGGCGGCGAGGCGCCGCGGGTCGTAGAGGGGCGGCCAGTCCGTGCGGGCGGCCAGGAGGTCGGCGGCGTCGGCGAAGGGACGCAGGCCCTCGATCTCGCGGAACATCCAGGGGTACATCATCTCGCCGGTGAGCAGCAGGGGGTCGGCGTCCGCGGCGAACTCGGGGAAGTCGGCGAGGGCTCGGGAGGCCGCCCAGCTGGTCGGGCCGGCGCCCTGCCCGTACAGCGTCTCCTGCAGGACGGCGAACAGCGGGTTGTCGGTGAAGCCGGTCAGGGTCATGACCTGGTGCAGGAAGGTGTCCGTGGGCTCGCCGTCCGGGTCCATGGCTTCGTCGAGCAGCCAGTGCAGGCGCTCGAACCCGTCCCCCACGCCGAGGACGAGGCCGAGCGTGCGCAGCCGGTGCGGGGTCAGCCGGTCGCCGTTCGGCAGGCGGGTGTCGTCGGTCGCGAGGTGATCGGCGAGCTTGCGCAGGCGCGGGGCGTCCTCGGGGTATCGGGCGTAGAAGTCGAGGACGCGGTCGCGGACGCGGGGGTAGGTGCGGGCGTAGACGTCGTCGGCGGTGGCGGTGAGGCCCGGCAGGCCGCCGGTGACGTAGCAGGCGCGCAGCCCCTGGGGGGCCTGGGAGAGGTAGGTGAGGGTGAGGAAGCCGCCGTAGCTCTGGCCGAGCGTCTCCCACGGGGCGTCTCCACAGAGGCGTCGGCGGATCAGTTCCGCGTCGGCGACGATCGAGTCGGCGCGGAAGTGGGCGAGGTACGCGGCCAGTTGGTCTGACGTGGCGAAGCGGGCCGCGGTGCGGGCGGTGACGGGGGTGGAGCGGCCGGTGCCGCGCTGGTCGAGGAGCAGCACGCGGTGGGTCTTCAGGGCCTGGTCGAGCCAGCCGGGCGAACCGGCCGACGGGCGGGGCGCCTTACCGCCGGGGCCGCCCTGGAGGTAGAGCAGCCAGGGCCGTTCGGCGCTCGCGCGAGCGGGATCGACGACCTCTCGGGCGAAGACCTCGATGGTGGGGCCGCCGGGGTCGCGGTGGTCCAGGGGGACGGTGAAGGTGCGGTCGACGGTCGCGTATGCGGGGTTCATGGGTCCCTCGTGCGTCTCGGACACGGATGGGTAACGGGCATCCCGACGGGTTGTCAGTGCAATTTCACATTACTATGTTACCGGTCACATTCCAGCCGCTCCCGGCTGTCCGACCGCACCGCACTCGGAGTGACCCACTCATGAACAAGCGCACGTGCACCACGCTGGCCACCGCCCTGGCGGCCGCCCTCACCTTCGGCGTCACCGCATGTTCCGGCGGGCACGGAGCCGCCGACGACAGGGGCCGCAAGAACCCCGCCACCGCCAACAACGGCGCCACGGTCGGCGGGACCCCGCGAAAGGGCGGCACCCTGGCCGTCCTGTCCGACCAGGACTTCACCCACCTCGACCCGGCCCGCAACTGGGTGATGCGCGACATGGACTTCGGCACCCGCCTGCTCTACCGCACCCTCGTCACGTACCGGGCCGAACCGGGCGCGAAGGGCGGCGAGTTGGTCCCCGACCTCGCCGAGGACCTCGGTACCGCCACCAACGGGGCGAAGACCTGGACCTTCCGGCTGAAGAAGGGCCTGAAGTACGAGGACGGCACACCGATCACCGCCCAGGACGTCAAGTACAACGTGGAGCGGTCCTTCTCCCCCGACCTGCCCGGCGGCCCCGACTACGCGGCCCGCTACCTCGCCGGCGCCGAGGGCTACCAGGGCCCCTCCCAGGGCAGGCACCTCGACTCCGTCAAGACGCCCGACGACCACACCATCGTCTTCGAACTGCGCAAGCCCTTCGCCGAGTTCCCGTACGCCACGGTGCTGCCGACCTTCGCCCCGGTGCCCCGGTCCCGGGACAAGGGCCCGCAGTACGACAACCGCCCCTTCTCGTCAGGGCCGTACAAGATCGAGTCGTACGCCCGCGACAAGCAGCTGGTCCTGGTCCGCAACCCGCACTGGGACCCGGCGACGGACCAGGTCCGCAAGGCGTACCCGGACCGGATCGTGATGACCATGGGGCTCAAGGCCAACCAGATCGACGACCGGCTCATCGCGAGCTCGGGCACCGACGCGTCCGCCGTGTCCTGGGGCAAGCTGCGCCCTGAGTCCACCCCGAAGGTGCTCACCAAGCCCGACGTCAAGGCGCGACTGCTCGCCGAGTCCACCAGCTGCACCGAGATGGTCCAGATGCACACCGGCCGCGCACCCTTCGACGACGTGAAGGTCCGTCAGGCGGTGCAGTACGCCCTCGACCGGCAGGCCGTCCTCACCGCCTCCGGCGGCCCCGCCCTCAACGACGTGGCCACCGCCCTCATGCCCGGCTCCCTCTTCGACGGCGGCAGGCAGCCCGACACGCTGAAGATCCCGCTCACCGGGGACGTGGAGAAGGCGAAGCAGCTGCTGAAGGAGGCGGGGAAGCCCGACGGCTTCACGACGAGCATCACCGTCTCCAACGGCCGCAAAGCGGTCGGCGAGGCCATCCAGGAGTCCCTCGGCCGCGCCGGCATCAAGGTCACCATCGAGACCGTCGATCCCTCCGCGTTCTACGACACGATCGGCGACACCAAGAACCGCACCGACCTCGTCTACACCGGCTGGTGCCCGGACTACCCCTCCGGCTCGACCTTCCTCCCCTTCGTCTTCGACGGCCGCTACATCAAGGAGAAGGGCAACTCCGGCAACCACTCGCTCTTCCGCGACAAGGCGACCATGCGGCGCATGGACGAGATCGCGGCCATGACCGACTCGGCGCAGGCGGACAAGGCGTGGCAGGCGCTGGACGGGGAGATCCTCGCCAAGGCCCCGACGGCGCCCACCGTCATCGAGCGCATGCCGCTGCTGCTCGGCACCAACATCGCCGGCGCCTACGGCCACACCTCGTTCGGCGGAGCGATCGACTACGCGACGGTCGGTCTCAAGGACCCCGCCAAGAGCGGAAGCTGAGGCCCGGCCCACCATGCCCACCACCTCCCCCT
>NZ_MWIG01000328.1:0-22937 GCF_002156145.1 Streptomyces sp. NRRL B-24572
GGGCGGCCCGGAACCAGGATGCTGCGGGGCCCCGGGGTGCGGCGCCCCGGCCGGGTGGGGTGCGGCAGGGTGCTGGAGGCCCGTCTGATGCTGCGGTACGCCTCCGGGGGTGCCCCAGCCCGGCTGGGCGTGCGGGGGCCGGGGAGCCCCGGCCTGGACCGTCGGATGCACACCGAGCCGGGGCCCGGACGCGGGCCCCGGGTACGGGGTGCCCGGCGGCACCGGCGGAGGAACGGGCGGCTGCCCGCCGAGGTCCCCGCCGCCCGCCGGACCCCCCACTGCGTGCTGCATCCGGTGCCACTCCGTCTCGTACGCCTGCTGGATCCCCGGACCGGTGTGTCCGTGGACGGCGGAACGTTACCGCCCCCGCCCCCCACAGGGGGAACGCCCGGGGACGCCCCCTGGTGCCCGGTCGGGCCCCTCAGCCTCTGTCAGTCGGCGAGTTCCTCGGCGAGCGCCCGCAGCGCCAGCCGGTAGGAGCCGATCCCGAACCCGGCGACCGTGCCGGTCGCCACGGCCGCGACGACCGAGGTGTGCCGGAACTCCTCGCGGGCGTACGGGTTCGAGATGTGCACCTCGATCAGCGGGGCGGTCCGCTGGGCGGCGGCGTCCCGCATCCCGTACGAGTAGTGCGTGAACGCACCGGGGTTGATCACCACGGGGATCGAGCCGTCCGCGGCCTCGTGGAGCCAGCGGATCATCTCGCCCTCGTCGTTGGTCTCCCGGACGTCGACGTCGAAGCCGAGCTCCGCGCCGAGGGTCCGGCAGGACTCGACGAGCCCCTTGTAGGAGGTGGCGCCGTAGATGTCGGGCTCGCGGGAGCCGAGACGGCCCAGGTTGGGGCCGTTGAGCACCAGAACCGGACGCGTCTGGCTCACGCGGACACCTCGCCGTACGCCGCGATCAGGACGGCCGGGTCGGGACCCTCCAGGACGGTCGGCTTGGCGAGCCCGTCGAGGACGATGAAGCGCAGCAGGTCGCCGCGGGACTTCTTGTCGACCCGCATCGTCTCCAGGAGCTTGGGCCACTGGTCGCCGCGGTAGGTGAGCGGCAGGCCGACGGACTCCAGGATCGCCCGGTGCCGGTCGGCGGTGGCGTCGTCGAGGCGCCCGGCGAGGCGGCCGAGTTCGGCGGCGAAGACCATGCCGACGGAGACGGCGGCGCCGTGGCGCCACTTGTACCGCTCGTTCTTCTCGATGGCGTGGGCGAGGGTGTGGCCGTAGTTGAGGATCTCCCGGCGGCCGGACTCCTTGAGGTCGCCGGAGACGACCTCGGCCTTCACCTTGATCGAGCGGACGAGCAGCTCGGCCGTGTGCGGACCGGCCGGCGTACGGGCGGCCTGCGGGTCCTCCTCGATGAGGTCGAGGATCACCGGGTCGACGATGAAGCCGGCCTTGATGATCTCCGCGAGACCGCTGACGTAGTCGTGCACCGGCAGCGAGTCGAGCGCCGCGAGGTCGCACAGGACCCCGGCGGGCGGGTGGAAGGCGCCGACGAGGTTCTTGCCCTCGGCGGTGTTGATGCCCGTCTTGCCGCCGACGGCCGCGTCGACCATGGCCAGGACGGTGGTCGGCACGGCGATCCAGCGCACGCCCCGCAGCCAGGTCGCGGCCACGAAGCCCGCCAGGTCGGTGGTGGCGCCGCCGCCGACGCCGACGACGACGTCGCTGCGGGTGAAGCCGGTCTGGCCCAGCGCCTTCCAGCAGTAGGCGGCGACCTCGGCGGTCTTCGCCTCCTCGGCGTTCGGCACCTGGATGGCGACCGCCTCGTAGCCCTGCTCGGCGAGGTCGGCGCGGAGCGCCTCGCCGGTGTCGGCGAGCGCCTCCGGGTGGATCACGGCGACCCGCTTGGCCTGGGTGCCGATCAGGCCGGGGAGCTCACCGAGGAGCTGCCGCCCGACCAGTACCTCGTACGGATCGGTGCCCGCGGAACCGCCGACCTGGATACGGGTCACCTGGTCCTGGTCCGTCATACGTCCTTCAACTCCAGTGCGTCGAGGACCGCCTGGGCGACCTCTTCGGGGGTGCGGTCGTCCGTGCTGACGACGGCGCGTGCGACTTCTTCGTACAGATGGCGGCGCGCCTCCATCAGCTCGCGCCACTGGCGGCGCGGGTTGACGGCGAGCAGCGGCCGGGCGGTGTTGAGTCCGACCCGCCGCACGGCCTCCTCGACGTCCATCGAGAGGTACGCGACGGGCAGCCCGGCGAGCAGGGCGCGGGTCCCGGCGTCGAGGATCGCGCCGCCGCCGAGGGCGAGGACGCCCTCGTGCTCGGCGACGGCCTTGGCGACCGCGGCCCGCTCCAGGGCGCGGAAGTGCTCCTCGCCGTCCTCGACGAAGATGTCTGAGATCTCGCGTCCTTCGGCGGCGACGATGTCGGCGTCGGTGTCCCGGTAGGGCGCGCCGAGCCGTTCGGCCAGGAGCGCGCCCACCGTGGACTTGCCGGAGCCCATGGGCCCGACGAGGACGACCAGGGGTCCGCCGGTCACCGGATGTTCAGGTTGTCGAGGTACGACTGGACGTTGCGGCGGGTCTCGGGGACCGAGTCGCCGCCGAACTTCTCGACGACCGCGTCCGCCAGGACCAGCGCGACCATCGCCTCGGCGACGATGCCGGCGGCCGGGACGGCGCACACGTCGGAACGCTGGTGGTGGGCGGCCGCGGCCTCGCCGGTGGCGACGTCGATCGTGGCGAGGGCGCGCGGGACGGTCGCGATCGGCTTCATCGCGGCGCGGACGCGCAGCAGCTCGCCGGTGGTCAGACCGCCCTCGGTGCCGCCGGAGCGGCCGGAGGTGCGCTTGATGCCGTCCTCGGTCCGCACGATCTCGTCGTGCGCCTGCGAACCGGGCACGCGCGCCAGCTCGAACCCGTCGCCGACCTCGACGCCCTTGATGGCCTGGATGCCCATGAGGGCGGCGGCGAGCCGGGCGTCGAGACGCCGGTCCCAGTGGACGTGCGAGCCGAGGCCGACGGGCACGCCGTAGGCGAGGACCTCGACCACACCGCCCAGGGTGTCGCCGTCCTTGTGGGCCTGGTCGATCTCGGCGACCATCGCCTTCGACGCGTCGGCGTCGAGGCAGCGGACCGGGTCGGCGTCGAGCCTCTCGACGTCGGCGGGGGTCGGGTAGACGCCGTACGGCGCCTTGGCGGCGGCCAGCTCGACGACGTGCGAGACGATCTCGATGCCCGCGGCCTCCTTGAGGAAGGACCGGGCGACGGCGCCGAGGGCGACACGGGCGGCGGTCTCCCGGGCGCTGGCGCGCTCCAGGATCGGCCGGGCCTCGTCGAAGCCGTACTTCTGCATGCCGGCGAGGTCGGCGTGGCCGGGGCGCGGGCGGGTCAAGGGCGCGTTGCGGCCCGTCTCCTTGAGCTCCGAGGGGTCGACCGGGTCGGCCGACATGACCTTCTCCCACTTGGGCCACTCGGTGTTGCCGACCATGACGGCGATCGGGGAGCCGAGGGAGAGTCCGTGCCGGACGCCACCCAGGAAGGTGATCTCGTCCTGCTCGAACTTCATGCGGGCGCCACGCCCATAGCCGAGGCGTCGCCGCGCGAGGTGGTCGGCCACCAGCTCAGTGGTGACCGGGACGCCGGCGGGCAGACCCTCAAGGGTCGCGACCAGCGCGGGTCCGTGGGATTCCCCAGCGGTCAGCCAACGCAACCTGCTCAACGATGCTCCTCTTGCTCGCGCCTGGGCACTGCGACGACGCGGCCGGGTGCGCGGCCCTGGCCCGCCAACCCCGATCCTCCCACGTCCGGGGGACGAACCCGCCCTCCGGTCCAGCTATCGGACGTCGGCCTCGCTCTCCTGGACGGCCTCGCCGCTCTCGCGGTCGGCCCCGCTCTCCTCCAGGGGTGCGCCGAATCGCTCACGCAGCCAGTCGAGGCCGAGGTGGACGACCACGGCGCAGCCGAACGCGAGCAGCGGATACCTCACCCATTCGGGCAGGTGGTGGTGGAACACCGCGAAGACCAGTCGCGTGATGTTCCACGCCACGCTCCACCGCGACGCCAGTACGAATTCCCCGCCCGTGTCCACTACCGCTCCCCCGTGATCGACCCGGTACGGGGTGGAGCCTACCGAGCCGCCAGCGCCCGCTCCCCCGCCGCCCGCATGGCCGCGAGCGGGGCCTTCGGGACGCCCGTCATCTGCTCGACCTGGAGGACGGCCTGGTGGACGAGGAGGTCGAGACCGCCGACGACCTTGCCGCCGTGCTCGGACCAGGCGGCCGCGAGCGGGGTCGGCCAGGGGTCGTACAGGACGTCGAAGAGCGTGCCGACCCGGTCGGGGACGGCGGTCGCCAGGGCGTTCGTGGTGCCGGCCGGGGTGGTCGCGATCACCAGCGGGGAGGCGAAGGCCTCGGCCGCGTCGTCCCAGTCGGCGGTACGGACGTCCACGCCGAGCCGCTCGCCCCAGCCGCGCATCTCCTCGGCCCGCGCCTCGCTCCGTACGTACGCGGTGACGGGCCCCGCGCAGATCCGGGCGAGGGCGGCGAGCGCGGAGGAGGCGGTGGCGCCGGCACCGAGGACGGCCGCCGACTCCACCTTCTCGACGCCCCGCTCGCGCAGGGCCGCGATCATGCCGGGGATGTCGGTGTTGTCGCCGACCCGGCGCCCGTCCTCGCGGAAGACGACGGTGTTGACGGCCTCCACGGAGGCGGCCGTGTCGCTGATCTCGTCGAGCAGCGGGATGATCGCCCGCTTGAGCGGCATGGTCAGCGAGAGCCCGGCCCAGGTCTCGTCCAGCTCGCCGACGAAGCCGGGCAGCGCGGCCTCGTCGACCTCGAAGCGCTCGTAAGACCAGTCGTCGAGACCCAGCTCGGCGTACGCGGCCCGGTGCAGGACCGGGGAGAGCGAGTGGGCGATGGGCGAACCGAGGACGGCCGCGCGGCGACGCGTCTCACTGGCTGGCATTGAACTTGTCCTTCAGCTTGAGGAACTCGGCGTGCGTCTTGGCGAACTCGGTCTTGTTCATGCCGTCCGTGGCCACGAAGTAGAGCCAGCCGTCGTTCGTGGGGTTGAGCATGGAGGCCAGCGCCTCGTTGCCCGGGTTGCCGATCGGTCCCGGCGGCAGTCCCTTGTGCTTGTACGTGTTGTACGGATCGGTGTTGCTGTTCGCCTCTTGCTCGGAGATCTTGATGTTGCTCTGACCCTTCAGATAGTTGAGGGTCGAGTCGAACTGCAGCAGCTGGACGGTCTCCATGTTGCTCGGCTTCAGGCGGTTGTAGACGACCTCCGCCATCTTGCGGAAGTCCTCGTGGGTCTTGCCCTCCGCCTGGACCAGGCTCGCGACCGTGACGAGTTCCCACGGCCCCTTCAGCCCCAGCGTCTTCGCCTTCGCGTCCAGGTCCAGCTTGAGGTACTCCTGGTTCGCGCGGGACACCATCTTGCGCAGGGCGTCCTCGGGCTTGCCGCCCTTGGCGACGGGGTAGCTCGCGGGGAAGAGGAATCCTTCCAGCGGGTCCTTGACGTCCTCGTGGTCCTTGGCCCAGTCGGGCAGCCCGAGGGAGTCCGCCTTCGCGAGCGCGATCTTCTTCGTGGTGCCCGGAGCCAGGTCGAGGCGCTCGTCGAGCTTCTCGTAGACCCAGGCGTTCCGCTTGCCCTCGGGAATGATGAGGTTGGCCTGGCTGGCCGGGTTCAGCATCAGCGTCACCGCGCTGTCGGCCGACATCTCCTTCTTCAGCGTGTAGGCACCCGCCTGGATCGAGAGACCCCGCGGGTTCTTCTGCTGTGCCGAGACGAAGGCGTCGACGCTCTTCACGACGCCGGCCTTCTTGAGGATGTTGCCGATCTCGTAGCCGCCCGCGAACTTCGGGATCTCGACCTGGACCTCGCCGCTGCCGCTGCCCGCGTAGTCGGGCGCCGCACCGAACTCGCCCTGCCAGAACTGGTAGCCGAAATAGCCGATGCCGCCGACGCCGCCCACCAGGACGAGCGCGACGACCAGGCAGGCCACGCCGTTCTTGCCTTTGCGTTTCTTCGCTTTGCTGCGGCGTTCGCGGTCGTCGTCACGGGAGCCCCGGCCGCGCCCGCGGCCCGGCTCCTCGTCGTAGTCGTCGTCCTCGTCGTCGCCGCCCGTGAAGAAGGGGTGCTTCTCCTCCTCCGGCTCCGGCTCCGGGTGCGCCTCTTCCTCCGGCGCCCAGTCGACGACCGGCTCCGGCGGGTTCTGCCGGCGGCCGGGCGGCTGGGGCGGCGGGTAGGCCTCGGGCGTCCCGTAGAGGTCCGGGTTCTGGCCGCCGTACGGATCGGCCGGGGGCGCGCCGTAGGCCATCGCCGCCTGGCCGGTCTCCCAGTTGCCGTCGTACTGCTGTCCGAGCTGCCCGGGCGTGTCGTAACCGCCGCCCGGGTACCCCGTCTCGTACTGCTGCTGCGGCTGCTGGAACTGCTGCTGGTACTGCGGATCGACGTACTGCGGATCGACGTACTGCTGCTGGGGCGGCTGCTGCTGGTACTGCTGCTGCGCCTGCTGCTGGTACGGGTCTCCCCCGTAACCCTGACCGCCCTGCCCGTACGGATCCGCGTAGCCCTGGCCCCCGTGACCGTACTGGCTCGCCTGCTGCGGGTGCGGGTACTGCTGCTGGCCCTCCCACCCCTGGTCCCCGTAGAGCGGGTCCCCGGGGTGCCACGGTTCGGAGCCAGGGCCCCGGCCATACTCAGTCATCGATCCCCAAAACAGCCGCGAGGCTTCCGGACGATCCGCCTCTACGTAGTGCGGCAGCTGTTCGAACACCGCCGCATCGCGCGGAACGTTACCGTATCGCGATCAGATGACCACTTCGACGCCCTCACCGGGCGGATTACCTGATACCCGTTCGGACTCAAGAGCGTTCTGAAGGATGATCACAGCGGCGGCCTGGTCGATGACGGACCGCCCCTTCTTCGCCTTCACGCCCGAGGCCCGCAGGCCCTGGGTCGCGGTGACGGTGGTCATCCGCTCGTCGACGAGGCGGACCGGGACCGGGGCGATGCCCTTCGCCATCTCCCGGGCGAAGGCGCGGACCTTGGTCGCGGCCGGGCCCTCCCGCCCGCTGAGCGAGCGGGGCAGGCCCACGACGACCTCGATCGGCTCGTACTCCTCGACGATCTGGCGGAGCCGCCGGTGGGCGGCCGGGACGTCGCGTCCCGGCACGGTCTCCACCGGCGTGGCGAGGACCCCGTCGGGGTCGCACGAGGCGACCCCGATCCGGGCGTCCCCGACGTCGACCGCGAGGCGGCGGCCGCGGCGCATCGTCACGCCGTCTCCACCACGAGGCGCTCGACCGCGGCGATGGCCTCGCCGACGGCCTCCGGGTTCTGGCCGCCGCCCTGGGCGACGTCCGGCTTGCCGCCGCCACCGCCGCCGAGGGTCTTGGCGGCCGTACGGACCAGCTCGCCGGCCTTGAGGCCGCGCTCGCGGGCGGCCTCGTTGGTGGCGATGACCGTCAGCGGCTTGCCGCCCACCGTGGTGAACAGGGCCACGACGGCCGGGCGGTCCGAGGGGATGCGGCCGCGGACGTCGAGGACCAGCTTGCGCAGGTCGTCGGCGCCGGTGCCGTCCGGGACCTGCCCGGTGACGAGGGCGACGCCGCGGATGTCGCGGGCGGAGTCGACGAGACCGGCGGCGGCCTGCAGGACCTTCTCCGCGCGGAACTTCTCGATCTCCTTCTCGGCGTCCTTCAGCTTGCCGAGCATGGAGGAGATCTTCTCCGGCAGCTCCTCCGGGCGGCCCTTGACGAGCTCCTGGAGCTGGGCGACGACCGTGTGCTCGCGGGCGAGGAAGTTGTACGCGTCGACGCCGACGAGGGCCTCGATGCGGCGCACGCCGGAGCCGATCGACGACTCGCCGAGCAGCTTCACCAGGCCCAGCTGGGCGGTGTTGCCGACGTGCGTGCCGCCGCACAGCTCCTTGGAGAAGTCGCCGATGGTGACGACGCGGACCTGCTCGCCGTACTTCTCACCGAACTCGGCGATGGCGCCCTGGCGCTTGGCCTCGTTGATCGGCATGACCTCGGCGTGGACCTCCAGCTCGCGCGAGAGGACCTCGTTGATCTTCTGCTCGACGTCGGTGAGCACCGCGCCGGGGACGGCGTTCGGCGAGCCGAAGTCGAAGCGGAAGCGGCCGGGCTGGTTCTCGGAACCGGCCTGGGCGGCCGTCGGGCCGAGAGCGTCGCGCAGCGCCTGGTGGGTGAGGTGCGTGGCGGAGTGGGCACGGGCGATGGCCCGGCGGCGCTTGACGTCGATGGTGGCGTAGGCGGTGGAGCCCACGGTCACCTCGCCGACCTGCACGGAGCCCTTGTGGACCGAGACGCCCGGAACCGGCTGCTGGACGTCGCGGACCTCGATGACGGCACCGCTGTGCAGCTTGATGCGGCCCTGGTCGGCGATCTGGCCGCCGCCCTCGGCGTAGAACGGGGTGCGGTCGAGGACGACCTCGACCTCGTCGCCCTCGGAGGCGGCCGGGGAGGAGACGCCGTTCACGAGGAGGCCGACGACCGTGGTCTCGCCCTCGGTGTTGGTGTAACCGGTGAACTGGGTGGCGCCGTTGGTGTCGGCGATCTCCCGGTACGCGGTCATGTCGGCGTGGCCGGTCTTCTTGGCCTTGGCATCGGCCTTGGCCCGGTCCCGCTGCTCCTTCATCAGGCGGCGGAAGCCGGCCTCGTCCACGGAGAGGCCCTGCTCGGCGGCCATCTCCAGGGTGAGGTCGATCGGGAAGCCCCAGGTGTCGTGGAGCAGGAAGGCCTTCTCGCCGGCGAGGACCGTGCCGCCGGCGGCCTTGGTCTCGGTGACGGCGGTGTCGAGGATGTTCGTGCCGCCCTTGAGTGCCTTGAGGAAGGCGGCCTCTTCGGCGAGGGCGACGGTCTCGATGCGCTTGCGGTCGGTGACCAGCTCCGGGTACTGCTCGCCCATCGTGTCGATCACGGTGTCGACGAGGTCCTGGACGACCGGGCCGGTGGCGCCGAGCAGGCGCATGTTGCGGACGGCGCGGCGCATGATGCGGCGGAGCACGTAGCCGCGGCCCTCGTTGCCGGGGGTGACGCCGTCGCCGATGAGCATCACGGAGGTGCGCATGTGGTCGGCGACCACGCGGAGCGAGACGTCGCTGTCGTGGGCCTTGCCGTACTGGACGCCGGTGAGCTCGGTGGCCTTGTCGATGACGACCTTGAGGGTGTCCGTCTCGTACATGTTCTGGACGCCCTGGAGGATCATCGCCAGGCGCTCGAGACCGAGGCCCGTGTCGATGTTCTTCGACGGGAGCTCGCCGAGGATCGGGAAGTCCTCCTTGCCGGAGCCCTCGCCGCGCTCGTACTGCATGAAGACCAGGTTCCAGATCTCCACGTACCGCTCGTCGTTGACGGCCGGGCCGCCCTCGACGCCGAAGTCGGGGCCGCGGTCGTAGTTGATCTCGGAGCAGGGGCCGCAGGGGCCGGGGACGCCCATGGACCAGTAGTTGTCCTTCTTGCCGAGGCGCTGGATGCGCTCGGCCGGGACGCCGACGACGTCGCGCCAGATCCGCTCGGCCTCGTCGTCCTCCAGGTAGACGGTGATCCAGAGCTTCTCCGGCTCGAGCCCGTAGCCGCCGTGCTCCACCGGGGTGGTCAGCAGCTCCCAGGCGAGCTTGATGGCGCCTTCCTTGAAGTAGTCGCCGAAGGAGAAGTTGCCGCACATCTGGAAGAACGTGCCGTGCCGGGTGGTCTTGCCGACCTCCTCGATGTCCGGCGTGCGCACGCACTTCTGCACGCTGGAGGCGCGCGTGAAGGGCGGCTTGACCTCGCCCAGGAAGTAGGGCTTGAACGGCACCATGCCGGCCGGGACGAGCAGCAGAGTCGGGTCGTCCGCGATGAGCGACGCCGAAGGGACGACGGTGTGCCCGCGCTCCTCGAAGAAGCTCAGCCAGCGGCGGCGGATTTCAGCCGACTCCATCAGTGGTCCTCATTCCGGTTGTACGAACTCGAAGGCATCTTGGAAAACGAATAGGTGGTCGGGCGCGCGACCGGGCCGAGCGCGGCCCTCCGGCGCGGCTCCGGCAGCTCCCGGTCCTGGTCCACGGGGGCCTCCAGACCGAGCGCCTCGCCCAGCTCGGCCTCCCGCTGGACCATGCCCGCACGGACGTCGAGGGCGAAGTCCTTGAGCCGGTGGCCGGTCTCCACGGCCTTGTTCGCCGCCTGGGCGGCGAGGCTCTCGGGGGTCAGCTGCTTCAGCTTCCGGTTGACCTTGGTGGTGGCCCACACGCCGGCGGCTGCGCCGGCCGTGAACCAGAACGTGCGGCGGAACATCGCGGCTCAGCCCTTCTGCTTCCGGCGTCGCGAGGACGGCACGGTACGGCCGACGATCACAGTACGGCGGACGGCGGCCCGGGGCGCGTCCTCCGCCTCACGGCCCCGGCCGAGCGCCCGGCGGACGCCGTAGCCGAAGGCGGCCACCTTGACGAGCGGGCCGCCGAAGGTGGAGGCGACGGTCGTGGACAGCGCGGAGGCGTTGGAGGTGACCTCCTGGACGTCCGAGGCGATGGCGTCGACCCGGTCGAGCTGGGTCTGTGCCGAGCGCACGGTCGCGGACGCGTCGGCCAGCAGGGGAACGGCCTGTTCGGTCACGTCCGCCACCAGCCTGGTGGTCGCCCTGAGCGTCTGCGCCAGCCTCACCAGCACCACGGCGAGGAAGGAGACGAGGATCGCCCAGAACACGGCCACCAGGATCCCGGCAACCTCTCCACCGGTCACTGTGCACCGCTCTCTGCTGTCGTGGGCCTGTCGTCGGGCCTGTGAAAAGTCGTCTCCCGACCCTATCGCGCCCGGGCTGTCCTGCCGTACCGCATTACCGCCCGTGGGACGGGAGTTACGGGAACCCGATTGTACGGAGTGCGCGCGGGTGAGTACGCTCCGTGTCCCATGCGACGGAGCAATCTCCCGGCGGAGCTGAACCGGTTCGTCGGACGGACCGCCGAGGAGGCCGCACTGACGGCGCTCCTCGAGACGTCCCGCCTGGTCACGGTCGTGGGCGTCGGCGGGGTCGGCAAGACACGGCTCGCGCTGCGGGCTGCCGCGGGGGCGCAGAAACGCTACGGCGAGGGGGTCGGGCTCGCCGAGCTCGCGCCGCTGCGCGACCCGGATCTGGTGGCGTACGCCCTGGTCGAGGCGCTCGGTCTGACCGACCACACGCCGAGGGCCCCGCGCGAGGTTCTCCTTGAGCACCTGGCGGAGCGGCGGATGCTGCTGGTGGTGGACGGTTTCGAGCACCTGGTGGAGAGCTGCGCGGCGCTGGTGCGGGAGCTCCTGGCCCGTGCGCCCGGTCTCACCGTGCTCGCGGTCGGCCGGCGGCCGCTGCGGGTGGCGGGCGAGGCGGTGTTCCCGCTGGCCCCGATGGACGAGGCGGACTCGGTGGCGCTCCTCGCCGAACGGGCGGCGGAGGCGGGCGCGCCGGAGTTCGCGGGGGCGGGTACGGGAGCGCTCGTGGCCTCTGAGCCCGGCGCGGCGGCCGTACGGGAGCTGTGCCGGCGCCTCGACGGCATCCCGCTCGCCCTCGAACTCGCGGCCGGCCGCCTCCCTCTCCTCTCGGTCGAGCAGATGCTGCACCGTCTCGACGACCGCTTCCGGCTGCTCGCGGACGGCGAGCGCGGGGCGCTTCCCCGCCATCAGACGCTGCGCACCGCGATCGGCTGGAGCCACGAACTGTGCACCCCGGAGGAGCGGCTGCTCTGGGCACGGCTCTCGGTGTTCGCCGGCCCCTTCGACCTGGAGGCGGTGGAGTACGTGTGCGGGGGCCGGGAGCTGCCGCCGGAGCGGGTCCTCGACCACCTCGGAGGCCTGCTCGCGCAGTCGCTCGTGTCGCGGGAGGACACTCCCGCGGGTCCCTCGTACAGGCTTCTGGACACGGTCGCCGCGTACGGGGCGGAGTGGCTGGCGGCGCTCGGCGACACGGAGCGGATGCGGCGGCGGCACCGCGACTGGTACATGGGGCTGGCCACCTGGTGCGAGCTGGAGTGGTTCAGTCCGCGCCAGGCGGAGGTGGCGGCCCGCACGGACGTGGCGCTGCCCAATCTGCGGGCGGCGCTCGACCTCTGCCTCGAACTCCCGGAGGACGCGCACCTCGCCCAGCACCTGGCGGGCACGCTCTGGTTCGCCTGGGTGGGCTGCGGTCGGCTTTCGGAGGGCCGGCACTGGCTGGAGCGGGCGCTCGCACTGGAGTCCGGGCACGAGGAGGCGCGGCTCAAGGCGCTGTGGGTGCTCGGGTACGTGGCGGTCCTGCAGGGGGACGGTACGGCGGCGGTGGCGGCGCTCCACGAGTGCGGGGAGCGGGCCCGGTCCTCGCGGAACGCGCTGGCGGAGGCGTACGCGACGCACCGGATGGGCTGTCTCGCACTCCTTTCGGACGATCTGCCGCGGGCCGAGTCGCTGATCGGGCGGGCGCTCGACTCCTACCGGGAGCTCGGCGAGCTCAACAGCAACGTGCTGATGGGGCAGGTCGAGATGGCGATGGCGCGGGCCTTCCGGGGCGACCTGGAGGGGGCGGTCGCGATCTGCCGGGAGGTCCGGGAGGTCTGCGAGGAGCGCGGGGAACTCTGGACCCGGGCGTACGCCCTCTACGTCCTGGCGTTCTCGGCGTGGACCCGGGAGGCGTACGGGGAGGCGCGGGAGCTGCTCACCGAGTGCGTCTCGATCAACCACACCTTCCGTGACCTGGTGGGGCTCGTGCTGGCGATCGAGCTGCTCGCGCTCGTGACGGTGAGCGAGGGGGATCCGGCGGAGGCGGCGCTCCTCCAGGGGGCCGTGGTGCCGGTGTGGGACACGGTGGGCATCCGCCTCTTCGGCTCGGCGGCGTTCGACGGGCCGAGGGCGCTGTGCGCGCAGCGGGCGGCGGAGGCGCTGGGCGCGGAGGCGTTCGACGTCGCGGTCCAGGAGGGGCGGCGCCTCCCGCTCGACGCGGTCGTGGAGCGCGCGCTCGCCGGGCGCCAGGATCCGGCCATCGGCGGCGCGGCGGATGCGACGGCCCCGCGTCCCTTCCGTACGGCCCGGTCGACGGCGGTCCCGGGAACGCGGAAGCCCGCCGGCTCCCCCACCGGAAAGGGCGGGGAAGCGGCGGGCTGAACACCGCGTGGGTGGTACTACTCCCGTGCTGGGATCAGCGGGCGTAGTACTCGACGACCAGCTGCTCGTCGCAGATGACCGGGATTTCCTTGCGGTTCGGGTCGCGGTCGAGGCGGAAGGCGAGGGCCTTCAGGTTGACCTGCAGGTAGCGCGGGGTCTCGCCGTCGGCGGCGAAGCCACCCTCACGGGCCATCTCGAACAGCGGCTTGTTGCGGCTGCGCTCGCGGACCATGACGACGTCGTCCGGACGGACACGGAACGACGGCTTGTCGACCTTGCCACCGTTGACCTGGATGTGACCGTGCACGACCATCTGGCGGGCCTGGTAGATGGTGCGGGCGATGCCCGAACGCAGGACCAGGGCGTCGAGGCGACGCTCGAGCTCGACGACCAGCGCCTCGCCCGTCTTGCCCTCGGCCTTCTTGGCGCGGTCGTAGGCGCGCGCCATCTGGCGCTCGCTGATGTCGTACTGGGCGCGCAGACGCTGCTTCTCGAGCAGACGGACCTTGTAGTCCGAGTTCTGCTTGCGGCCACGGCCGTGCTCGCCCGGCGGGTAGGGGCGGGCCTCGAAGTACTTGACGGCCTTCGGGGTCAGCGCGATGCCGAGGGCACGCGACTTCTTGACCTTGGGACGGGACTGGTTCGCCATGAACCAACCTCTCTATCTGTACGAATACGGCTTCACCAGGGTTAGGGGAGGTCGCATCCGCAGCCCGGGAAACCCGTCTGGTCCGTACGGGACGGACGTGGCGGGCAGCCGCTCCCAGGTCTGGGCACATACGTGCAGCACGCGAACGACCCATCGCCGCTCCCGGGAATCCGGGTGGTGATGGGTGGCCCGCGACACCTTCGAAGGTGCGCGACGCTCCTGGAAACCCCGCCCGAGGACCGGGTCTCCGGCTGACTGTCCCGTTCTGGTGGTGCCGACCGGAGTCGGACACGGGACGCAGCGATCCGCACCAGTGTACCGGGTCGGACGGGCCCTAGATCCCCTCGCCCTTCAGACGGGCTCGTACGCGCTCCACCACGTCCGCGTATCTCGCCTCCGCTCCGTGGCGCGTGGGCTCGTAGTACCGGCGGCCGTGGATCGAGTCCGGGGCGTACTGCTGGGCCGCGATGCCGCCCGGTACGTCGTGGGGGTACACGTACCCCTGGGCGTGGCCGAGTTTGGCGGCGCCCTTGTAGTGGCCGTCGCGCAGGTGCGGCGGGACCGGGCCCGCGAGGCCGCCCCGTACGTCGGCGAGGGCGGCGCCGATCGCGGTCGTCGCCGTGTTCGACTTCGGGGCGAGGGCCAGGGCGATGGTGGCGTGGCTCAGGGTGAGGGCGGCCTCGGGGAAGCCGATCATGGCGACGGCCTGGGCTGCGGCGACGGCGATCGGCAGGGCGTTCGGGTCGGCGAGGCCGATGTCCTCGCTCGCGGAGATCATCAGGCGGCGGGCGATGAAGCGCGGGTCCTCCCCCGCCTCGATCATCCGCGCCAGGTAGTGCAGGGCCGCGTCCACGTCCGAGCCGCGGATCGACTTGATGAGCGCGCTGGCCACGTCGTAGTGCTGGTCGCCGTCCCGGTCGTACCTCACGGCCGCGCGGTCGACGGTCTCCTCGACGGTCTGGAGGGTGATCTCCGGCTCGCCCTTGGCGATCGCCGCGCCCGCCGCGGCCTCCAGGGCGGTCAGGGCCCGCCGGGCGTCGCCGCCGGCGACGCGCAGGAGGTGCGCCTCGGCGTCCTCCGGCAGGGTCACGGCCCCGCCGAGCCCCCGCTCTCCGGTGAGCGCCCGGGCCATCAGGCCCTTCAGGTCCTCGTCGGTGAGCGGCTCCAGGGTGAGGAGCAGGGAGCGGGAGAGGAGCGGGGAGATGACGGAGAAGTAGGGGTTCTCGGTGGTGGCGGCGATCAGGGTCACCCAGCGGTTCTCGACGGCCGGCAGGAGCGAGTCCTGCTGGGCCTTGGAGAAGCGGTGGATCTCGTCGAGGAAGAGGACGGTCTCCTTGCCGAAGCCGCCCACCGCGCGCCGGGCGCCGTCGATGACGGCCCGGACCTCCTTGACGCCGGCGGTGATCGCGGACAGCTCCACGAAGCGCTTGTTCGTGGCCTTCGAGACGACGTACGCGAGGGTCGTCTTCCCGATCCCCGGCGGGCCCCAGAGGATCACCGAGGAGGCGCCGGCGGGGCCGCCGTCGCCGTCCCCGACGAGTCGGCGCAGCGGCGATCCGGGCTTGAGCAGGTGCTGCTGGCCCACCACCTCGTCGAGGGTGCGGGGGCGCATCCGGACGGCCAGCGGGCTGCTGGCCGGGTCCTTCTCCTGGCGGTCTTCGGCTGCTGCGGTAAAGAGGTCGGGCTCCACAGTCATGAAGCCTAAGTCAGGGCACTGACAGACCCGGCCCGGCTCAGCCGGTCCAGAAGTCCCACCAGCGGGTCAGGATCAGCATGCCGATGATCCCGATGTGCAGGACCGGCAGGATCCAGGTGAACTCGTCGAAGAAGGTCTTCAGGCCGCGGGGGGCGGGGATCACGCCGAGGCGCACGTTGTGCGAGGTCACGTACCAGAACATGACGATGGTGGCGACCCAGGCGAGGCAGCACCACAGGCAGAGCGAGCCGATCACGTACAGGGACTGGTACATGAGCCAGGTGCAGAAGCCGACGCCGAAGAGGGCGCCGGCGTTGAGGCCGAGCCAGTACCAGCCGCGGTAGCGGGCCCCGGCGAGCAGGCCCATGCCGATCGCGATGACCACGGGGTACGCGACGAGCCCGATCATCGGGTTCGGGAAGCCGAACACCGAGGCCTGCTCGCTCTTCATGATGTTGCCGCAGGAGACGATCGGGTTGAGGCTGCACCCCGGGGTGAAGCCGGGGTCTTCGAGCAGCTTGAACTTGTCGATGGTGATGACCCAGGCGGCGAGCAGTCCGGCCGCTCCGGTGATCACGAGGAGCCAGGAGAAGGCCCGGCTCGCCCCGATCGTGCCGCCGGACCCGCTGTCCCGGTCGGAGCCGACCTCGTCCACCGCTGCCTTCGCCATGTCACCTTTTCCCTCGCTCGACCGGCCTTGTGGGCACGGTCATTCTGCAACACCGATCTGTCGTCCGGCCGTTCGCGGAAGATAAGGAAGGGCCCGGACCAGGGTGTGGTCCGGGCCCTTCCTCACGGCGGATCAGGCCAGCTTGGCCCGTACGGCGTCCACGAGCCCGTCGACGGCGACGGCCTGCTGCTCGCCGGACTCCATGTCCTTGAGCTGTACGACGCCCTCGGCGAGGTCGCGCTCACCGGCGACGACCGCGAGGCGGGCGCCGGAGCGGTTGGCGTCCTTCATGGCGCCCTTGAGGCCCTTGCCGCCGAAGGAGAAGTCGGCGGCGACGCCGGCCCTGCGGAGCTCGGTGACCTTGCCGAAGAGGAGACGGCGGGCCTCCTCGCCGATGGCCACGGCGAAGACGCTGGTGGCGGCGGGGATGTCGAGCTCGACGCCCTCCGCCTCCAGGGCGAGGACCGTGCGGTCCACGCCGAGGGCCCAGCCCACCGACGGCAGCGCGGGGCCGCCGATCATCTCGGAGAGGCCGTCGTAGCGGCCGCCGCCGCCGACCGCCGACTGCGAGCCGAGACCGTCGTGGACGAACTCGAAGGTGGTGCGGGTGTAGTAGTCCAGGCCGCGGACCAGCTTGGGGTCGTCCTCGAAGACGACGCCCGCCGCGGTGATCAGGGCGCGCACCTCCTCGTGGTACGCCTTGCACGCGTCGCACAGGTAGTCGCGCAGGAGCGGCGCGTCCACCAGCTGCTTCTGGACGTCGGCCCGCTTGTCGTCGAGGACGCGCAGCGGGTTGATCTCGGCGCGGCGCAGGGTCTCCTCGTCGAGGTCGAGGCCGCGCAGGAAGGTCTGGAGCGCCTCCCGGTAGACGGGGCGGCACTCCTTGTCGCCGAGCGAGTTCAGCAGGATGCGGAAGTTCCGCAGGCCGAGGGAGCGGTAGGCCTCGTCGGCCAGGATGATCAGCTCGGCGTCGAGCGCCGGGTCCTCGGCGCCGATCGCCTCGGCACCGACCTGGGAGAAGTGCCTGTAGCGACCCTTCTGCGGGCGCTCGTAGCGGTAGTACGAGCCGGAGTACCAGAGCTTGACCGGCAGGTTGCCCTGCTTGTGGAGGTTCGCCTCCAGAGCGGCGCGCAGCACGGACGCGGTGCCCTCGGGACGCAGGGCGAGCTTGTCGCCGCCCTTGGTCTCGAAGGCGTACATCTCCTTGGTCACGATGTCGGTGGACTCGCCGACGCCGCGGGCGAAGAGGTTCACGTCCTCGAAGCCGGGGGTCTCGACGTAGCCGTATCCGGACTTGCGCAGCGGTCCGGAGATCGCGTCCCGGACCGCCAGGTACTTGGCGGAGTAGGGCGGGATCAGGTCGTACGTGCCCTTGGGGGCCTTGAAGGTGCTCACGAAAGTCGTCACATTCCTCGTCGGGGAGCGTCCGTGCTCCCGAGGCCGGCGGCCACGTCCCGAAGGTAGGGATTGGTGGCGCGCTCCTGGCCGATGGTCGTCTGGGGACCGTGTCCCGACAGCACCACGGTCGAGTTGTCGAGCGGCAGGCACACGCGGGCCAGCGACGCGAGCATCTCGTCCATGTCACCGCCGGGAAGGTCGGTGCGTCCGATGGAGCCGGCGAACAGCAGATCCCCGGAGAAGAACACGGAGGGGATCTCCGTGGTCTCGGGCATCCGGAAGGTCACCGACCCCTTGGTATGACCGGGCGCGTGGGCGACGGAGAACTCCAGGCCGGCGAGCTTCAGCCGGGCGCCGTCGGTGAGCTCGCGCAGGTCGTCGGGCTCTCCCACGGTCAGCTCGCCCATGAGGGGCATCCCGATGGAGCGGCCGACGGCCTTCTCCGGGTCGCTCATCATGTAGCGGTCGGACGGGTGGATCCACGCGGGGACGTCATGGGCGCCGCACACCGGGACGACGGAGGCGACGTGGTCGATGTGTCCATGGGTGAGGACGACGGCGACGGGCTTGAGCCGATGCTTCTTCAGCGTCTCCTCGACTCCCTGGGCGGCCTGGTGGCCCGGGTCGATGATGACGCACTCCTCGCCTGCGGCGGGGGCGACCAGATAGCAGTTGGTCCCCCAGGCCCCGGCGGGGAACCCGGCAATCAGCACGTTCGTCCTTAGGTGTCGTCCGGCACGGGGGCGCGGAACTCGTGGAACCCGCAGAAAATGCGGAATGCGGCAGATCAGAGCCTACCGGCGGTGCCGGTTCCACAGCCAACCCGTATACGGTACGGGCACATCCGGCCAGGACAGGAACAACCGAGCGACAGGAGCGGACCCGGTGGTCACCAGCGATCAGCGGCGGCGGCAGCTTGCCAGGGAGAAGTACGCGCGGCAGCAGCAGCGGCGGGAGGAGAACCGGCGCAAGGCGAAGCGCCGCAACACCGTCATCGCGGCCGCCCTCGCGGTGGTGCTGGCCGCGGGCGGCGCCGTGTACGCCTCCGTGGCGCTGACGGGCGACTCCTCGAAGGGCTCGGACAGCGCGGCGGGCGACACGCCCACCACCCCGGCGCCCACGGAGAGCGGGTCGGCGAGCCCGGAGCCGAAGCTGACCGTGGACCGGAAGGCCACGTACGACATGGCCCTGAAGACCAACGAGGGCGAGATCACGATCACCATGGACGCGGCGAAGACCCCGCACACGGTGAACTCCTTCAAGCACCTCGCCGACAAGAAGTACTTCGACGGGACCAAGTGCCACCGCCTCACGACCCAGGGCATCTACGTGCTCCAGTGCGGCGACCCCAAGGGCGACGGCACCGGCGGCCCGGGCTACACGATCCCCGACGAGAACCTGACCGCCCTCGGCAAGGCGGGCGCGGACGGCGCGGTGACCTACCCGGCCGGCACCGTCGCCATGGCCAACACCGGGCAGCCGGGCAGCGGCGGCTCGCAGTTCTTCCTCGTCTACAAGGACACGAAGCTGCCGCCGAGCTACACCCCCTTCGGGAAGATCGACGCGGCCGGCCTGAAGGCGGTCCAGGAGGTGGCGAAGGCCGGTGTCGAGGGCGGCGCCACGGACGGCGCTCCGAAGAAGCCCGTCACCATCGAGAAGGCGACCGTCACCGAGAAGTGAGCCCGCTCGTCCGCACGCACGCGTGACCGTGGAATCTCGGTCGCGCTGAGTGCGGACAGCCGGGCCGCGGTTCGCCTAGATTGGCGTTGTGCAGCGTGGGCCGTCGGCCGCGCTGCGATGGCGGGCGAGGCCCGCCGGGAAACTGTGGACGATGCCCGGGGGTACGACCCCGCGACGGCATCATGGTGAGGAGGCGCTGTGAGCAGCGACCCGTGGGGCCGTGTCGACGAGACGGGCACCGTGTACGTGCGGACGGCCGAGGGTGAGAAGGTCGTCGGATCGTGGCAGGCCGGCACCCCTGAGGAGGCCCTGGCCTACTTCGAGCGCAAGTACGAGGGCCTGGTTGTCGAGATCGGCCTCCTCGAGAAGCGGGTGAGGACCACCGACCTCTCGGCGAAGGACGCCACCGCGGCGATCGAGCACATCCGCAAGCAGGTCGACGAGCACCACGCCGTCGGCGACCTGGCGGCGCTCGCGACCCGCCTGGACAAGCTCGTCGAGACGGTCGACTCGCGCCGCGAGGAGCGCAAGGCCCAGAAGGCCAAGCAGACCGACGAGGCGCGCACCGCCAAGGAGAAGCTCGTCGCCGAGGCCGAGGAGCTGGCCCAGAGCGAGCAGTGGCGCTCCGCGGGCGAGCGGCTGCGGGCGCTCGTGGACACCTGGAAGGGCCTCCCCCGGCTCGACCGCAAGTCCGACGACGAGCTGTGGCACCGCTTCTCGCACGCCCGCTCGGCGTTCTCGAAGCGCCGCAAGGCGCACTTCGCGTCGCTCGACGCCCAGCGCGAGGACGCCCGCAAGGCGAAGGAGCGCCTGGTCGCCGAGGCGGAGTCGCTGTCGAACTCCACCGACTGGGGCAACACGGCGGCCCGCTACCGCGAGCTGATGGCGGAGTGGAAGGCGGCCGGCCGCGCCCAGCGCGAGCACGAGGACGACCTGTGGAACCGCTTCCGCGGCGCCCAGGACGTCTTCTTCGCGGCGCGCGGCGAGGTCTTCGCCGAGCGGGACGCGGAGCAGACCGAGAACCTCAAGCTGAAGGAGGAGCTCGCGACCGAGGCCGAGAAGCTGGTGCCGGTGACGGACCTGAAGGCGGCGCGTGCGGCCTTCCGTTCCCTCAACGAGCGCTGGGAGGCCATCGGCCACGTCCCGCGTGACGCCCGTCCCAAGGTCGAGGGCCGGATGCACACGGTGGAACGGGCGATCCAGGAGGCCGAGGAGGCCGAGTGGCGCCGGACGAACCCGGAGGCGCGTGCGCGTGCCGCGGGTCTGACCGGTCAGCTCCAGGACGCCGTGGAGAAGCTGCGCAAGCAGATCGACGCGGCCCGCGCCGCCGGCAACGACGCCAAGGCCGACAAGCTGTCGCGTGAGCTGGAGGGCCGTCAGGCCCTGCTCGACCAGGCGCTGAAGGGCCTGGAGGAGTTCGGCGGCTGACGCCGTGGCTCTTTTCGGTACGAGGAAGGCCCCCGGCATCGCGCCGGGGGCCTTCCTCGTGCGTACGGCGCTACGGCCGGCGGGCCGAGGTCACGCGGTAGACGTCGTAGACGCCCTCCACGCCCCGTACGGCCTTCAGGACGTGGCCCAGGTGCTTCGGGTCGCCCATCTCGAAGGTGAAGCGGGAGGTGGCCACCCGGTCGCGGGAGGTCTGGACGGCCGCCGAGAGGATGTTGACGTGCTGGTCCGAGAGGACCCGGGTGACGTCCGAGAGGAGCCGGGAGCGGTCCAGGGCCTCGACCTGGATGGCGACGAGGAAGACCGAGGACTGGGTCGGGGCCCACTCGACCTCCAGGATCCGCTCCGGCTCCCGGGACAGCGAGTCCACGTTGACGCAGTCGCTGCGGTGAACCGATACGCCACTGCCCCGGGTGACGAATCCGATGATCGGGTCGCCGGGCACGGGCGTGCAGCAGCGGGCCAGCTTCACCCAGACGTCCTCGACGCCCTTGACGACGACACCGGGGTCGGCGCTGGAGCGGCGCTTGGAGCGGCCCCGGGCCGGCGGGGCGACCTCCTCGATGTCGGCGACGGCGGCCTCCTCGCCGCCGAGCGCCTGGACCAGTTTCTGCACGATGGACTGGGCGGTGACATGGCCCTCGCCGATCGCCGCGTACAGCGAGGAGATGTCGGTGTAGCGCAGCTCGTGGGCGAGGGTGACGAGGGAGTCGCCGGTCAGGATCCGCTGGATCGGCAGGTTCTGCTTGCGCATGGCCCGCGCGATGGCGTCCTTGCCCTGCTCGATGGCCTCGTCGCGGCGCTCCTTGGAGAACCAGGCGCGGATCTTGTTGCGGGCGCGCGGGGACTTGACGAAGCCCAGCCAGTCGCGGGAGGGTCCGGCGCCGGCGGCCTTGGAGGTGAAGACCTCGACCAGGTCGCCGTTGTCGAGGGTCGATTCGAGCGGTACGAGCCGCCCGTTGACCCGCGCCCCTATCGTGCGGTGGCCGACCTCGGTGTGGACCGCGTACGAGAAGTCGACGGGGGTGGCGCCGGCGGGGAGCGCGATCACGTCGCCCTTCGGCGTGAAGACGAAGACCTCGTTGCGGGAGAGGTCGAAGCGCAGGGACTCCAGGAACTCGCTGGGGTCCTCGGTCTCCTTCTGCCAGTCGAGGAGCTGGCGCAGCCACGCCATGTCGTTGAGGTGGTCGTCCTTGCCGGCCTTCTTCGGCACGTCGGCGCGGACCTTGGAGGCGCCGGCGACGGCCTCCTGCTTGTACTTCCAGTGCGCGGCGATGCCGTACTCGGCGCGCCGGTGCATGTCGAAGGTCCGGATCTGGAGCTCGACGGGCTTGCCGTTGGGTCCGATGACCGTCGTGTGCAGCGACTGGTACATGTTGAACTTCGGCATCGCGATGTAGTCCTTGAACCGGCCGGGGACCGGGTTCCATCGCGCGTGGACGGTGCCGAGGGCCGCGTAGCAGTCGCGGACGGTGTCCACGAGGACGCGGATGCCGACCAGGTCGTAGATCTCCGCGAAGTCGCGGCCGCGGACGATCATCTTCTGGTAGACGCTGTAGTAGTGCTTGGGGCGGCCGGTGACGGTGGCCTTGATGCGGGCGGCCCGGAGGTCGGCCTGGACCTCGTCGGTCACTATGGCGAGGTACTCGTCCCGCTTGGGGGCGCGCTCGGCGACGAGCCGGACGATCTCGTCGTACATCTTGGGGTAGAGGATCGCGAAGGCGAGGTCCTCCAGCTCCCACTTGATGGTGTTCATGCCCAGGCGGTGGGCCAGGGGCGCGTAGATCTCGAGGGTCTCGCGGGCCTTCTTCTCCTGCTTCTCCCGCTTGAGGTAGCGCATGGTGCGCATGTTGTGCAGGCGGTCGGCGAGCTTGATGACCAGGACGCGCGGGTCCTTGGCCATGGCGACGACCATCTTGCGGACGGTCTCGGCCTGCGCGGCCTCGCCGAACCTGACCTTGTCGAGCTTGGTGACGCCGTCGACGAGGAGCGTGACCTGGTCGCCGAAGTCGCGGCGCAGGTCCTCGAGGCCGTACTCGGTGTCCTCGACGGTGTCGTGGAGGAGCCCTGCCATCAGGGTCGCCGGGTCCATGCCGAGCTCGGCGAGGATGGTGGTGACGGCGAGCGGGTGCGTGATGTACGGGTCGCCGCTCTTGCGCTTCTGGCCGCGGTGCCAGCGCTCGGCGACCTGGTAGGCGCGCTCGATCTGGCGGAGCGTCGCCGTCTCGATCTTGGGGTCGTTGGAGCGGACGATCCGCAGCAGCGGTTCGAGGACCGGGTTGTACGGGGAGGAGCACTACTACAGCGTCTACCAGAAGATGATCGTCCGCGGCCGCGAC
>NZ_MWIG01000329.1:0-3350 GCF_002156145.1 Streptomyces sp. NRRL B-24572
CCCCCGGTCCCGTACGGGAACTCGCCCGCTCCGCCCGGCCCCTGACCGATCTGCGGCCGCTCGACCGGATGATCGGCTCCGCCAAGGTCGTCGGGATCGGCGAGGCCACGCACAGCTCGGCGGAGTTCTTCGAGGCCAAGCACCAGGTCTTCGAACACCTCGTGGAGTCCCGGGGCTTCACCACCTTCGCCCTGGAGGCGCCCTGGTCCACCGGGCTCCTCGTCGACGAGTGGGTCCGCACCGGCCGGGGCGACATCCGGGCGATCATGCGGGACGAGTTCCAGGAGTCGTACCGCCTCTGGAACACCGAGGAGTACCTCGACCTCTTCCGGTGGATGCGCGCGTACAACCAGCGCCACCCCGGCCACCAGGTCCGCTTCATGGGCAACGACCTCGGCTACGCGGGACCGAACCTCTTCGACGCCGTCACCTCGTACGTCGCCCGCGCCCACCCGGAGCTCCTCCCCCGCTTCCGCGAGCTGTACCGGGACTCGCGGCCCACGGGCGAGGTCGAGGCCTGGATGAAGGGCTACATGGACCGGCCGCGCCCCGAACGGCAGCGGATGGCCGGCGACGCGGACCGCGCCCTCGCCCTCCTGGAGCGGCAGAGCCCCGGCAAGGGCCCCGGAGCGCGGGAGGCGCACCTGTGGGCGGTGCAGCACGCGCGCGCGATCGCCCAGGTCGGCACCGAGTACGCCCACGACCTGACGACGCCGGAGGGGCTCGCCGCGGCGATGCTCTACCGCGACCGGATCATGGCCGAGAACACCGTGTGGTGGCAGCGGCGGACCGGCGACCGGATGGTGCTCTCCGCGCACAACGGGCACGTCGGCTACGAGACTCCGACGCCGGACCAGTACCCCCGGCTCCAGGGCGCCTTCCTGCGGGACGCCCTCGGCCGGGACTACGTGAGCGTGGGAGCCTCCTTCGGACAGGGCTCCTTCAACGCGCACGACACCGGGGCCCCGGGCGAACCGCTCCGGACCTTCACCGTCGCCCCGCTCGGCCCCGACAGCAGCTCCCACACCCTGGACCGGGTCGCGTCCGGCCCCTTCTACCTGGACCTGCGGCGCACGGCCCCGGCGGCGCGCGACTGGCTCGCCGTGCCCCGGCCGACCCGGCACATCGGGACGGTGTTCCCCTGGCCGGGCGACACCGTGCCGGTGCGGCTCTCCACCGCGTACGACCTGCTGATCCACTTCCCCCGGATCTCGGCGGCACGGCTGCTGCACTGACGCCCCTTCACACGTCTGGACACGGCCCTGCGCGGGCATCCTTGCCGAGGAGCCGCCGCCCGCGCACGGGGCGCACTCGGCGTCGCGGCCCCCTCGACGTGGAGGGACGGGTCTGGCCGTGACCGGGATGAGTGTGGAGCCGTACCGGGAGATCACCTTCGACAAGGACGGCGACGGGCCGCCGGGGCAGGCCTCGGAACTCGCCGCGCTGGCCCGGCAGGGCGTGGGCGACCTGGTGGTGTTCGCGCACGGGTGGAACAGCTCCCCGTCCGGCGCCACCCGCCTCTGCTCCGACTTCTTCGCCCCCTTCCCCGGGCTGCTCGCGCCCGGGGTGGAGGCGGGGTACGCGGGGCTGATCTGGCCCTCGATGATGTTCACGGACGAGCCGGTGCCCGACTACCGGGCCCTGGTGACGGTCCTCCCGGAGAAGGAGCCGGTCATCGGGCGGCTCACGGAGCTGCTCGCCGCGGCGCCGGAGTCGGAGGCGGCGTTCGAGGAGTTCGGGGCGCTGCTGCGGGAGCTGACGGACGTGGGCGTGGAGTCCGTGGCCCTCGCGGAGCCGGTGCCGGAGTTCTTGGTCGCGGACCCGGTGGCGGTGTGCGCCCTGTTCACCGGAGCCCTGGAGGGCGCGGGCGGGGTTCCGGCGGAGGGCTTCTTCGGCGGAGGGCTGAAGAAGTACTGGAAGGGCGCCAAGGAGGCGCTGCGGCAGGCCACGTACTACGTGATGAAGAAGCGGGCCGGGCAGGTCGGCGAGCACGGGCTCGGACCGCTGCTCGCCGAGGTCGCGCGGGCCGCCCCCGGGCTCCGCGTCCACCTCGTGGGCCACAGCATGGGCGCCCGGCTCGTCGCGTACGCGCTGCGGGGGCTGCCCGCCGGTGTCCGGCCGGTCGCCTCAGTGACGCTCCTTCAGGGCGCCTTCTCGCACTACGCGTTCGCGGCGCGGCTGCCGCACGACCCCGGGCGGTCCGGTTCGCTGCGGGACCTCCAGCACCGGGTCCGGGGGCCGGTGGTGGCCTGCTACTCGCGGCACGACACGGCGCTCGGGGTCATGTACCCGCTGGCGTCCCGGCTCGCGAACGACTCCGAGTCGCTGGCCGGCGCCACGGCCGGGCTGCTCGGCGCGGACGACCCGCGCTGGGGCGCGATCGGGCACGACGGCGTGCAGGCGGTGCCGGGAACGGTGGGGCGGAGCATCGCGGAGGTCCTGCGCGAGGGGGTGCCGGACTCCGGGTGCGTGAGCGTGGACGCGGCCGAGGTGGTCCGCTCGCACAGCGACATCTGCCGTCCCGAGCTGGCCGGGGTGGTGGTCTCGGCGGCCCGGGCGGGCCGGTAGAACCCACCGGACGCGCTGGTTCCGGTGGGTGACGGTCGCCTCTCCCACCCCGTTGATGGCTCCCATCGGAATTTCGATGGAACACGGCGGGGCTCCCGTTCGTCCCTCTGATAGCGCGGAAGGACCAGCGGCGGAGGTGGCGAGGGATGGCCGGTTTCCGGAGTCTCGCGAGACAGGTGCGCGATCCGGGGTGCGACACGGCACTGCGCAGGTACTCCCTGCGCAAGTGTCTGGAGAGGTTCGCGCCCTACGGGCACCGCGCGACCTGGGACCATCTGTGCCGCCGGCACGGATTCGGGCCCGAGGACCGGGAGCTCGACCCGGAGCGGCTCGTGGCCGCGCTCGACGAGCTGGAGGAGGCGCGGGCCGTGTGGCTCGCGTACGAGGAGCGGTTCGCCGCCCGGCGGCGGCGCGAGAAGAGCGAGGGGCTGCGCGGGCTCGGCGCGCTCGACGACTGGCACCGGCGCGTCTGGGGCGGCAACGGCGTGGTCCGCTGCGGCGACCCGGCGGTGCACCCCTCGGACCCGCTGCCGGAGGTGCTGCGGCGGCTGATCGGCGCCCTGGAGCGGGGGCCGGGCGAGGCGTGCCCCGTGTGCGCGGGGCCGCGGATCGAATGGGCCGGCGAGCCGTGGCTCGGCCCGGTGTGCGGGGACTGCGGGGTGGGCGTCCCGCGGGCGGTACTGACGTCGGGGGCGCTGGCCCGGGCGCGCGGGGAGCGCCGCCGGTCACTGGCCTCGGCGGCGTAACGACACCGCCCGCCCGCTGTGGGCCTGCGCCCCGCC
>NZ_MWIG01000033.1:0-26609 GCF_002156145.1 Streptomyces sp. NRRL B-24572
GGCCGGCGTCGCCGCCCTCGCGGAGTGACACGCGGAGTGACACGCGGAGTGACACGCCCCGCGTCGCCCCTCGCGACGTAAGGCCCCCAGCTGGTGGTGGCGCCCGGATCCCCCGCCGGGCGCCACCACCTTTTTCGTTTTTGACCGCTTAAGCCTCTTAAGATCGGTACGTGTCGCAACGCCGCCGGACCGGAGCCCTCGCCCTCGCCGCCCTCGTCCTCCTCGCGGGCGGCTGCACCGAGGCGGGCGGCGGTGTCCGGGGGACCCCCGGCGCGGCCGGGCTGCGCGACCCGCTCTTCCCGAAGCTCGGCAACGGCGGGTACGACGTCGGGCACTACGGCCTGACCCTCGCCTACGACCCGGCCTCAGGACGCCTCGACGGCACCGCCGAGATCACCGCCCGCGCCACCCAGGACCTCAGCGCCTTCAACCTCGACCTCGCCGGCCTCACCGTCCGCGGCGCGACCGTCGACGGCGCCCCCGCCGCGTACAACAGGGCCGGGAACGAACTGACCATCCGCCCCCGCGACGAGCTCCCCGGGGGCAGGGAGTTCAAGGCCACCGTCACCTACACGGGCGTGCCCGAGCCGCTCACCGACGCCGACGGCTCCAAGGAGGGCTGGCTGCGCACGGCCGGCGGGGCGGTCGCGGTCGGCGAACCGGCCGGCTCCATGACCTGGTTCCCCGGCAACCACCACCCCTCCGACAAGGCCTCCTACGACCTCACGCTCACCGTCCCGGCCGGACTCGACGCCCTCTCCAACGGCGTCAGGACCGCGCGGCGGACGGAGGAGGACGGGCGCGTCACCACCGTCTGGCACGTGCCCGAACCGATGGCGAGCTACCTCGCGACGGTCGCGATCGGCCGGTACGAGACGGGCACGGCGACCGCCCTCGGCTCCGTACCCGTCCTGACCGCCGCCGAGGCCCCGGTCGCGGCGGGCAGCGCCGCGCTGCGGGCCGAGGTCCCCGAGCTCCTCGCCCGCCAGGTGAAGCGTTTCGGCCCGTACCCCTTCTCCGCCGCCGGAGCCCTCGTCACCGAGGACGGGACCCTCGACTACGCCCTGGAGACCCAGACCCGGCCCATCTTCCCGGCCGGGTCCTTCGAGCGCACCACCCTCCTCCACGAGCAGGCCCACCAGTGGTTCGGCGACTCGGTCACGCCCGAGACCTGGCGGGACATCTGGCTCAACGAGGGCTTCGCCACGTACGCGGAGTGGCTGTACTCGGAGGAGTACGAGCACGTCCCGGCGCGCACCCACTTCGAGCGCGCCTTCGCCCAGGACGCCAACTGGGCCTTCCCGCCCGCCGCACCGCCCGCCGCCGCGAACCTCTTCGACCCGCCCGTGTACCAGCGGGGCGCGATGGTCCTGTACAAGCTGCGCGAGACGGTCGGCGACCGCGTCTTCGACGAGATCCTGCGCGGCTGGCCCGCGAAGTACCGCCACGCCAACGCCACCACGGACGACTTCACCGCCTACGCGGAGAGCGTGGCGGGCCGCGACCTCGGCGGGCTGTGGGACGTCTGGCTGTACGGCGACGAGAAGCCGGGCAAGCCCTAGACGGTCAGGCTCTTCCGCATCACGACGCACGGGCGGCCGTGGGCGAGGTCGGGGCGGCGGTCGGTCTCCTCGTAACCGAGCGAGGTCCAGAAGGCCAGGGCCTTCGGGTTGTTCTCCAGGACGGCGAGCCGCAGCCCGGTGCGGCCCTCGGCGCGGAAGCCGGTCTCGACGTACGTGGCGAGCCGACGGCCGTACCCGGCGCGCTGCGCCTCGGCGTGGACCATCAGCAGGCCGAGCCACGGGTCGGTCTGGGCCGGGTCGGGGTGGCGGCCGAGCGTGATCGCGACGGCGACGAGCCGGCCCTCGGAGCGGGCGACGAGCACCTCGGCCGTCGGCTGCGCGAGCTCGTCGGCGAGAGCGGCGGCGACCTGCTCGGGCCGGATGTCGTCGGGGTCCGGGAAGTCGCCGCTGAGCTGCTGGAACTCCTGGTTCGACGCGTACAGGGCGGTGAGCTCGGTGAGCAGCGGGCCGGGGAGGGCGTGCGCTTCCGTACGTGGGAGGGCTTCGACGATCACGGGAGGAAGCGTAGGCCCCGGCGGGACGTACCGCCGGGGCCCACTCGGTGCGAGTCCGTCAGAGGTTGACGCCGAAGTCGCGGGCGATGCCCTCCAGGCCCGAGGCGTAGCCCTGGCCGACGGCGCGGAACTTCCACTCGGCGCCGTTGCGGTACAGCTCGCCGAAGATCATGGCCGTCTCGACGGCGGCGTCCTCGGAGAGGTCGTAGCGGGCGATCTCGGCGCCGCCGGCCTGGTTCACGATGCGGATGTACGCGTTGCGCACCTGGCCGAAGTTCTGCGAGCGGGACACCGCGTCGTAGATGGAGACCGGGAAGACGATCTTGTCGACGTTCGGCGGGAGGGCCGCGAGGTTGACGTTGATCTGCTCGTCGTCGCCGCCGCCCTCGCCGGTGCGGTTGTCACCGGTGTGCACGATCGTCTGGTCCGGCGTCGACTTGTTGTTGAAGAAGACGAAGTGGGCGTCCGAGGCGACCCGCCCGGCGGCGTCCACACCGATCGCCGAGGCGTCGAGGTCGAAGTCGGTGCCGGTGGTGGTACGGACGTCCCAGCCGAGGCCCACGGTGACGGCGGCGAGGCCCGGGGCCTCCTTGGTCAGGGAGATGTTGCCGCCCTTGGACAGGCTCACAGCCATGGAAAGTCCCTTTCGTCGTTCTGTCGTCGCTCGCCTGGAGAAACGCGCTGAGGCCGCCGGCGGTTCCCGCCCGCCTCCGCGCGAAAACAGGATGACTCGTCCGGCCCCCTCCGGGGAACATGGAAGGCATGTCCGGTCCCTATCCCATCCGCGGCTCCGTCTCGCTGCCCGAGGCCGAGCTCCAGTGGCGTTTCTCGCGGTCGTCGGGGCCGGGCGGTCAGCACGTGAACACCAGCGACTCCCAGGTCGAGCTCCGCTTCGACCTCGCGGCCACCGACGCGCTCCCCGAGGTGTGGAAGGACCGCGCCCTGGAGCGGCTCGCCTCCCGCCTGGTCAACGGCGTCGTGACGGTCCGCGCCTCGGAGCACCGCTCCCAGTGGCGCAACCGCGAGACGGCGGCGGTCCGCCTGGCGGCCCTCCTCGCCGAGGCGACGGCCCCGCCCCCGAAGCCCCGCCGCCCGACGAAGATCCCGCGCGGCATCAACGAGCGGCGCCTGCGCGAGAAGAAGCAGCGCTCCGAGACCAAGCGCACCCGCCAGTCCCGCGACTGGAGCTGACGGCCGCCGTCACCCCAGTCGGCGGTACTTCCCCTGGTAGTACGTCAGCGGGTCGCCGCCCCCCGGGCGCAGACCGACCGTCAGGACCCGGCCCACCACGAGCGTGTGGTCGCCGGCCACGACCCGGTTCTCCGTGCGGCACTCCAGGACCGTGAGCGCGCCGCCGATGAGCGGGGCGCCGCTCTCCTCGCCGCGGGTGTACGGCAGGTCGGCGAAGAGGAGGCGGTCGCTGACCCGGTTCTTCATGGCGAAGCGCCCGGCCACGTGCCGCTGGTCCTCGGCGAGGACCGACACCGCCCAGACCGGGACGTCGGCGAGCAGGTCGTCCATGCGGGAGCCGTTGCGGAGGCTGACGAGGACGAGGGGCGGGTCGAGGGAGACCGACATGAAGGCGGTGGCCGTCATGCCGACGTCCTCGCCGCGCGGGCCGTCGTCGGGGTCGTGCGCGGTCACCAGGACCACGCCCGCCGCGAGGCGGGACATCGCCGCCCGGAACTCGTCGTTGCTCACCCCCTCAGCATGAGGGATGAGGAGGTCGGAGACGGGAGGCGAGGGGGGCGTCTTCTGGAGCACGTCAAGAACGCTAGTCCCGGCCCTCCGCGCCTCGCATCGGACCCGGGGACCAGCCGGTGACGGCCGCCGGACCTAGGACCCCCGGCCTCGGGAGGAGCGACGCGACCCGCCATCATCTGCTGTGACTTGAGTCACAGAGGGCAGTATTTGCTGACCCTGTGTACCGGCGGCGAAGCTCGCTGTGATTCAGTGGCGGTGACAGTGCAACACGAAGCCGATGAGAACCCTGGAGTTGCTGTCGAGGTCTCGGGGAGAGCGAGCGATGGAGACCGAGTCGGAGCCGTACGTCCGTCTCTCGACCCTGCGGCAGCTGCATCAGGTCGTGACGGACCTCAACACTGCCCGCAGTCTGGCGGACACCCTGCAGACCGTCGCCGACGGTGTGGTCGCCGGTCTCAACTACGAGCTGGCCTGCGTCAACCTCGTCCGCCCCGACGGTGACCTCGTCGTCGCCGCCTTCGCCGGAAGCTCCGCCGCGGAGGCCCTGATCACCGGCCGCGTCGGCTCCCGCTCCTCCTGGGAGCGGCGCCTCTCCATGGGCGTCCCCTGGGGCGACCTGCGGTTCATCCCGCACACCGAGGGCTGGGTCCTCATGGAGGACGACGTCCCCCAGTGGCACACCGACGGGCCCGCGCCCCGCTTCGAGGACGAGTGGCACCCGCACGACCGGCTCTACGCCCCGATGTACGCCTCCGGCTCCGGCCGTGAGCTCCTCGGCGTCATATCCGTCGACCGCCCGCGCAACGGCCGGCACCCCGGCCCCTGGGGCCAGGAAGCGCTCCAGATGTACGCCTCGCAGTCCGCGATCGCCATCAGCAACGCCCGGCTCCGCTCCAACATGCAGCGCGCCCTCGTCCGGCTCGAACGCGAGCAGCAGGCCCTGCGGGCCTCCGAGGAGTCCTTCCGGCAGGCCTTCGAGTACGCCCCCTCCGGCATGGCCATCGCCGAGATGGGCGGCGACCAGCACGGCCGCCTCCTCCGTACCAACGACGCCCTGTGCCGGCTCCTCGGCCGCCCCGCCTCCGTCATGCGGCGCTACTCCTTCGCCGACCTCGTCCACCCCGAGGACATCGGGACGCTGCTCCGCACCTCCGCCGAGGGCGGCCGGGCCGAGCTGCGGCTCGGACGCCGCGACGGCACGTACGTCTGGGTGTCGCTGCGGAACTCCGTCGTCGCCGACACCGCCGACGGGCCCCGCTTCCTCCTCACCCACGTCGAGGACATCGAGGAGCGCAAGCGGCACGAGCTCCAGCTCGCCCACCGCGCCTCGCACGACGCCCTCACCGGCCTCCCCAACAGTGCCGAGCTGCGCTCCAGGCTCTCCGCCCGGCTCTGCGAGCGCCCGGGCGCGCCGGGGAACGAGCCGGTGTACGGCGGCGGCTACGACTCCGGGCGGGACGGCGGCTACGACCCCGCGTACGACTCCGGCTACGAGCCGCAGCCCCAGCCGTACGAGCACGAGCACGAGCACGGCTTCGGTTTCGAGCCGGCGGGCGGCGCCGGGGCGTACGACCACCACGTCCACACCGTCGCGCCCACGGGCGGCGAGGTCGACGACGGCACCAAGGGGCTCGCGGTCCTCTTCTGCGACCTCGACGGCTTCAAGTCGATCAACGACCGCTTCGGGCACCACACCGGAGACGCCGTCCTCATCGAGGTCGCGCGCCGGCTCACCACCGGCGTGCGGGACGGCGACACCGTCGCCCGGCTCGGCGGTGACGAGTTCGTCGTCCTCGCCGACGGCCTCGGCGCCGCCGACGCGGCCGACCTGGCCGTACGCCTGCGCAACGCGATCATCCCGCCGATCCGGGTGGACGGGCGGGCGGTCCGCGTCGGGGCGAGTTTCGGCATCGGCTGGGCCGAGTGCGGGATGACCGTGGAAGAGGTCCTGAACTCGGCGGACCAGCGGATGTACGTGGAGAAACGCTCCCGTGCCAAGGTCCACCGGCGAGCGGGCTGAGTCCGGAGTGGGCCATTCGAGGTAGGCTCGGCCGGTCGGCGACGGCTGGCGAGCATGGAGAGGATGACCCGGATGGCTGCCGGTAACGACGGCTCGAACAAGCCCGAGGACGACGATCCGTTCGGCTACCTGTACGCGGACGGCCAGGCAGCGGGTGCCCAGGCCCCGCAGGGCGGCGGCTACGGCTACCCCGGTCCCGCCCCCGCGCAGCCGGGCGTGCCCCGCACCTCGTACAACCAGGTCAGGGCGGTCGGCGAGCGCCAGTACGGCCACCAGCAGCAGCAGGCGTACGTGCCTCCGCAGCAGCAGGCCCCCTACGGCCAGCCGCAGGCGCAGTACGCGGCGCCCGAGACGTACGGCGCGCAGCCGCAGACCCGCGCGATCCCGGCCCAGCGCGGCGGCGGCTCGGGCCGCGGCCCCAACACGAAGGGCATCCTGGCGGGCGCCGTCGCGGTCGTCGCGGTCGTCGTGATCGGCATCGGAGTCGCCCTGTTCAACAACACGGGCAACGAGAAGGACAAGGACGACAAGGCCGGCGGCAACACCCCGTCGACCGCGCCCTCCCAGGTCTCCGAGACGCCGAGCACCGAGCCGACCGCCGAGAAGACCCCGGAGGAGCTCCCCAAGCAGGACGCGGCGACGCTGACGCTGGGCGGCGCGGCCACCACGGGGACCGGCATCAAGGGCGCGAAGGGCACGAACGGCGCCTACGTGACCCTGACCGGCGAGGGCAGCTCGGCGAGCTGGTCGGTCGATGTGCCGAACACCGGCGAGTACACGCTCCGCATCACGTACAGCGTGCCCGGCAAGGATGCGAAGACGTCCCTGACGGTCAACGGCGAGGCGCCGCGCGAGATCAACATGGGGAACTTCGCGAAGGCCCCGGAGGGCGACTGGGAGAAGGGCTGGACCTACACCTACTCCTACGTGAACCTGAACAAGGGATCGAACGCGCTCAAGATCTCCTGCGAGGCGGGGGACTCCTGCGAGGCGATCCTCGACCAGGTCTACCTGGAGGCCGGTCACACCGGGAAGGGCTGACCCCTCAGGGGGTCTCCGCCGTCACCGTCACCCGCGTCAGCAGCTCCTCGTAAGCCGTCGCGTCGTACTCCCCGGCCACCGGGGAGAGGACCGTCGCCGCCGAGAGGGCGACCGCGCGGGTGAGGCGCTCGGGCCAGGGGGTCTCGTCGACCAGGCCCGAGAGGAGGCCGGCGACGGCCGAGTCGCCGGCGCCCGTGGGGTTGCCCTTCACCGCGGCCGGCGGGGTCGCGCGCCACAGGCCTTCGGGGGTGGCGGCGAGCATGCCCTCGGGGCCGAGTGAGGAGATCACCGCGCGGGCGCCGCGGCGGCGTGCGTCGCGGGTGGCGCGGTGGGGTTCGCGGGAGCCGGTGAGCTGGGCGAGTTCCTCGGCGTTCGGCTTGACCAGGTCGGGGCGGGCGGCGATGCCCCGGCGGAGGGGTTCGCCGCTGGTGTCCAGGAGGACCGGGACCCCGGCCGTCCGGGCCAGGCGGATCAGTTCCGCGTACGCGCCGACGTGGATGCCCGGCGGGAGGCTGCCGCAGAGGGCGACCGCCCGGGCCCCGTCGAGGAGTTCGGTGAAGCGGGTGCGGAAGGCGGCCCATTCCGCGGTGGTGACGGTCGGGCCCGGTTCGTTGAGCTGGGTGGTGTCCCCGCTCGCGGTGTCGACGACGGCGACCGTGCGGCGGGTCGTTCCGGCGGTCTCGACGAGTTCGTCCCGTACGGGCGTCTGCGCCAGCTGGTCCCGTAGCGTCGCGCCCGTCGCGCCGCCCGCGAAGCCGGTGGCGACCGTCTCGTGTCCGAGGGCGGCGAGGACGCGGGCGACGTTGAGTCCCTTGCCGCCGGGCCGTTCGATGACCTGGGTGATCCGGTGGGAGGCGTGCGGGGTGAGGGCGGGGACCCGGTAGGTCAGGTCCAGTGCCGTGTTGAGGGTGACCGTGAGGATCAAGACCCGTCCACCCCCCGTACTTCCCGTGAAGTTCTGCGGAACACCCGTTCCGACGTTCTGACGGGCACTGATCATGCCAAAGGAAAGGCGGTTGGCCCAGACCCCCGGCCAACCGCCCTCGTGGGTGACACCTGATCAGACCGCCGTCGGGTTCACGATCCACTCGCCCTTGCGCATGACGCCCTTGAGCTCGAACTCGGCGTCCAGGACGACGATGTCGGCGTCCTTGCCGGGCTCCAGGGACCCCACCCGGTCGTACACGCCGAGCAGGCGGGCCGGGTTGGCGGAGACGGCCTGGACGATCGATTCGACCGGCAGGGCGTCGATGGTCGCGGCGCGCTTGAAGGCGCGGTCCAGGGTCAGGGTGGAGCCGGCGATGGAGCCGCCCTCGACGAGGCGGGCGACGCTGTCCTTCACGTCGACGGCCAGGGGGCCGAGCATGTAGCGGCCGTCGCCGAAGCCGGCGGCGTCCATGGCGTCGGTGATGAACGCGACGCGCTCGGGTCCCGCGTGGTGGAAGGCGAGCTCCAGGGCGGCGGGGTGGAGGTGGGTGCCGTCGTTGATGAGCTCGACGGTGATCCGCTCGTCCTCCAGGAGTGCGGCGATCGGGCCGGGGGAGCGGTGGCCGAGGGCGGGCATCGCGTTGTAGAGGTGCGTGGCGACGGTGGCGCCCGCGTCGATGGCCGCCTGCGTCTGCTCGTACGTGGCGTCGGTGTGGCCGATGGCGGCGATCACGCCGTGCTCGGCGAGCAGCCGTACGGAGTCGAGGCCGCCGGGCAGCTCGGTGGCGAGGGTGACCATCTTGGCCCGGCCGCGGGCGGCGTCGATCAGCTTGCGGACCTCGGCCGGGTCGGGGTCGCGGAGCAGCGTCTCGTCGTGGGCGCCCTTGCGGCAGGGGGAGATGAACGGGCCCTCGAAGTGGAGGCCGGCGATCTCGCCCTGTTCGGCGAGCTCGGAGAGGAGGCCGGCCCGCTGCGTGAGGAAGTCCATCTCGCCGGTGACGAAGGAGGCGACGACGGTGGTGGTGCCGTGCAGGCGGTGGGTGTGGACGCCCTTGAGGACCTCGTCGACGGTGCCGGAGGTGAAGGACGCGCCGCCGCCGCCGTGGTTGTGCATGTCGACGAAGCCGGGGACGAGCCAGTGGCCGGTCAGGTCGAGGGTGGGGGCGTTCTCGGGAGCCGAACCCGCGATGCGGTCGCCGTCGACGATCACGCGTCCGTTCTCGACCGTTCCGGTGGGCAGCACGACGTGTGCGCCGGCGAGAACCTGGTGATCGGCCATCAGGCGGAAACCTCCGAGTGGGTGGGGTGCTTGTCGGCGAGCAGGTCCCAGGCGAGGAGGCCCGCGCCCAGGCATCCGGCGGTGTCCCCGAGGGCCGCCGGGACGATGGCGGGCAGCTTCTGGAACGTGACGCGTTCCTCCACGGCGGCCCGGAGTGGTGTGAACAAGGTTTCCCCGGCCTCGGCGAGCCCGCCACCGATGATGAGGGTGCGCGGGTCCAGGAGGGTGAGCGCGGTGACGAGGCCGTCGGCGAGGGCGTCGACGGCGTCCTGCCAGACCCGTACGGCCGTGGGGTCGCCGGACTCGACGGCCTTCGCGCAGTCGGCGGCGTCCGCCTCGGGGTCGCCGCCGGCCTCGGCCCAGGCGAGGGAGACGGCGGAGGCGGAGGCGTACCGCTCCAGGCAGCCGCGCTGGCCGCAGCCGCACTCCGTACCGCCGGGACGGACGACGATGTGGCCGATCTCGCCGGCGTAGCCGTGGGCGCCGGCCTCGATGCGGTCGCCGATGCCGATGGCTCCGGCGATGCCGGTGCCGAGGGGCACGAAGAGGAAGCGGTCGGCGCCGTTGCCCGCGCCGATACGGCCTTCGGCGAGGCCGCCGGTGCGGACGTCGTGGCCGAGGGCGACGGGGACGCCGTCGAGGCGGCGGCTGAGGAGTTCGCGCATGGGAACGTCGCGCCAGCCGAGGTTGGCGGCGTAGACGGCGATGCCGTTCTCGGCGTCGACGATGCCGGGGACGGCGACTCCGGCGGCCGCGGCGGGCTCTCCGTACCGCTCCTGGCCGAGGGCGCGGAGCTCTTCGGCGAAGCCCAGGATCGTCTCGACCACGGCCTCGGGGCCGCGCTCGCGCCCGGTGGCGCGGCGGGCCTCGTGCAGCAGGGTGCCGTCCGCCCCGACGAGGGCGGCCTTCATGCCGGTGCCGCCCACATCCAGGGCGATGACGTGTCTCACGGGGGTCATTCTGACGCGCGGGGACCTGACAGGTCTAGTCCACTGGCCAGGATTGTTGCGCTCGGATACAAATTCGGGCCCGATCATGCGCCCATGCTCCCGTCGGAGTTGCGGAAGTGATACCCGAGTGGTGTAGACCTCATGCCCGGGCGCGGGGCAGACTTACGGCCCTGAGAAGAGCAAACACGCAGCTCAGTGCAGATAGACGACAGCTCAACGAAGAGCAAAAGGTGGATGAAGCCGTGGAGCGGCGACGATTCCTTGGACTGACCGCGGCCGCCGCCGCCCTCGGACTGACCGCGACGGTCGCCGGCTGCGGCTCCCTCGGCGGCGACTCCGGCGACGTGACCCTCAAGCTGGTCGCCGCCGACTACGACCTGACCGGTGGCGACACCACCAAGAAGTACTGGGCCGACCTCGTCGCCGCCTTCGAGGCGAAGCACCCCGGGGTCAAGGTCGAGGTCCAGGTCCTCTCCTGGGACGACGTCGACCGCAAGGTCGCCGAGATGGTCAAGGCCGGCCAGGCCCCCGACATCGCACAGATCGGCGCCTACGCCGACTACGCCGCCGCCGACCAGCTGTACGCCGCCGACGATCTCCTCTCCATCCCCGTGCAGGCCAACTTCCTCGGCCCGCTCGCCGCCGCCGGCGAGTACAAGCGCACCCAGTACGGCATGCCGTTCGTCGCCTCCACCCGGCCGCTCTTCTACAACGAGGACCTCTTCCAGAAGGCCGGGGCCGAGGCCCCCACCACCTGGGACGAGCTCGCCGAGGCCGCCGAGAAGCTCAAGGCCAAGGGCGTCCCCACCCCCTTCGCGCTGCCGCTCGGCCCCGAGGAGGCCCAGGCGGAGGCCCTCATGTGGCTGCTCAGCGGCGGCGGCGGCTGGACCGACGCCTCCGACCGCTACGCCGTCGACTCCGACGCCAACATCCGCACCTTCGAATGGCTCCGCACCCATCTGGTCGGCAAGGACCTCACCGGCCCGGTCGCCCCCGGCAGGCTCAACCGCAAGGCCGCCTTCGCCGCCTTCGCGAACGGCGAGGTCGGCATGCTCAACGGCCACCCCTCGCTCCTCAAGGAGGCCGCGAAGAAGGGCGTCCGGGTCGGGCAGGTCCCCCTCCCCGGCGCCGACGGCACGCCCAAGACCTCCATGGGCGTCGCCGACTGGATCATGGGCTTCAGGCAGAACGGCCACCGCAAGGAGATCGGCGACTTCCTCGACTTCGTCTTCAGCGACGAGAACGTCCTGAAGTTCGCCGGGGACAACGACCTGCTGCCGGTCACCGTCACCGCCTCCACCCGCATGGAGACCGACCCCGAGCACGAGAACCTGCGCGTCTTCCTCAAGGTCCTCCCCGACGCGCAGCTCCCGCCGGTCGGCAAGACCTCCTGGGCCCAGGTCAGCGAGAACGTCAAGCAGAACATCGGCAAGGCGGTCACCCCCGGCGGCAGCCCCTCCGAGGTCCTCGGCCGGATAGGCCGGGCGGCGACGGAGGCGGAGAAGGCCGAGTAGGACGCCGGGTAATAGGTTGGTCGTATGACCGAAGAGACGGCATCCGAAAACGGAGGGCTCGGGGAGCGCGAGCGGGCCCTCCTCGCCGTCGAGCGCCGCTCCTGGCCCGGCCCCGGCGCCAAGGAGCGGGCCGTCCGCGAGCGGCTCGGCCTCTCCCCGACCCGCTACTACCAGCTCCTCAACGCCCTCCTCGACGACCCGCGCGCCCTGGCCCACGACCCGGTGACGGTCAACCGGCTGCGCCGGGTCAGGGAGGAGAAGCAGCGGCGACGGGAGGGGTGACTCCTGACGAGGTGACCCCGGCCACGCTGACGTGACCCCCGTACGTCGGTAGGGTCGGAAACATGGTCAGCAGCCTCCCGCACCCGACCACACCGTCCGGCCGCGACGGTCTCGCCGCGCTCCTCGCGCAGCCCGCGAAGGCCGTCGTCGCCCTCGACTTCGACGGCACGCTCGCCGAGATCGTCCCCGATCCCGAGCAGGCCCGCGCCCACCCCGGTGCCGTGGCCGCCCTCGCCGCCCTCGCCCCCCAGGTCGCCTCGATCGCCGTCGTGACCGGCCGCCCCGCCGGGGTCGCCGTCCGCTACGGCGGCTTCGCCGGCGTCCCCGGTCTCGAGCACCTCGTCGTCCTCGGCCACTACGGCGCCGAGCGCTGGGACGCGGTCACCGGCACCGTCCGGGCCGCCGCCCCGCACCCCGGCGTCGCCTCCGTCCGCGCCGAGCTCCCCGGTTTCCTGGACCGGTCCGGGGCCTGGCCGGGCGTCTGGATCGAGGAGAAGGGCCGCGCGGTCGCGGTCCACACCCGCCGCGCCCGGGACCCGGAGGGCGCCTTCGAGGCCCTGCGCGGTCCGCTGGGCGAGCTGGCGGTCGCCCACGGCCTGGTCCTGGAGCCCGGCCGCATGGTCCTGGAGCTGCGGCCCCCGGGCATGGACAAGGGCGTGGCCCTCGCCAAGTACGTACGGGAGGTGGGCGCCGGGTCCGTGCTGTACGCGGGCGACGACCTGGGCGACCTGCCGGCCTTCGCGGCGGTCGAGAAGCTCCGCTCCGACGGCACCCCGGGCGTCCTGGTGTGCAGCGGCTCCACGGAGGTCACGGAGCTGGCCGACCGCGCGGACCTGTCCGTGGCGGGCCCGTCGGGCGTGGTGGAGTTCCTGACGGAACTGGCGCGGGCGGTACGGGAGGCCTGAGGAGCCCCCACGGGAGGCCTGAGGCGGCCCCGGAGACGCGACGAGGGCGGTACGGGAGTCCCGTACCGCCCCTTGCCTCGTGTGCGATCAGTGCGCGGCCGGGTTGGCGACGCTGATCGTCAGGTCGTCGCCGGCGTCACCGGTGACCGTGACGCGCACGCCGTGACCGGCGACCTTCACGCTGGCCTGCGGGGCCGTCGTGTCGTAGTACGCGTTCGGGTCGGTGTCGTCGAAGACCGGGATGCCCGGGACGGAGGGGGCGCAGGCCGCCAGCGTCTGGACGGTCTGGTTCGGGCCCTTGCCGGTCAGGACCTCCTTGTGGAGGCAGGTCGCGTCCGTGGCCTCCAGGCCGAAGGTCGCGTCGAAGGGCTGGCGCCGGTTGCTGGGCGCGGTCCCGTCGGCGTACCGGAAGGGGGTCGGGCGGGCGTCGACGGCCATCGCCGAGCCGCCACCGGGGTGGTTGCTGACGTTGTTGTCGTCGAAGGACCGGTCGACGTACCAGACGAGCATGCCGTTCTGGAACTTGAAGAACTCGACCCAGTCCGGGGCGGTGATGCCCTTGCTGAACTGGTACGGGCCCTCGGCGAGGAGCGCGTCGGAGCCGACGTACTCGCGGTTCTCGACGAGGTAGTACTGCGGGGCGGTGGCCGTCTCGGTGCCGGTGGAGATCTTCCAGCGGCCCTGCGCGGTCCAGCCGCCGACGCCCTGCTCGACGTCGTCCGACGCGAGGGTCGTGCCGCCGGAGGTCAGCGTGATGTCGTCCAGGAACGCGCCGGCGAAGTGCACGCCGCCGTCGCTCTGGTAGCGGAAGCGGAAGAGGGACGGCTTGCCGGCGGAGTCGTACGAGTAGCGCAGCGTCGTCCACTTGCCGCCGGAGGAGCCGGAGACGGAGGCGCCGGCACGGGCCCAGGTGGCGCCGCCGTCGAGGGAGTACTCGGCGAAGAGGTAGTCGAAGTCGGCCTCGATCTCGTACCAGGCGCTCGCCTTGACCGTGACGCGCGGGGCGGCCGGCACGGAGCGGGTGAGGGACTGGTTGAGGCCGTCGGCGGAGCCGGTCCACCAGGCGTGGGTGCCCGAGGTGGGCGTCGCGTAGGTGGTGCTGCTCGTCTTGTCCGGGAGCGCGACGCGGACGGCCTGCGCCTTGCCCTTGACCTGCAGGGCGGCCGGGCTCAGGGTGTACGAGCCGGTGGCGCCGAGCGGGGCGTCGGTGTAGTTCAGCCAGCCGAGGAAGAGCTTCTCCTCGGCGCCCATGAGACCGGGGTGGGTGCCGATGCCCTCGTTGGCGGCGGCGCCGTGGCCGAGCCAGGAGCCGGAGCTCATCAGGGTCCAGAAGGCGGTGGAGTTCTCGCCGCCGTCGGTGTCGTAGAAGTCCGGCAGGCCGAGGTCGTGGCCGAACTCGTGGCAGAAGACGCCGAGTCCGCCGTTCTCGCCCTCGGTGGTGTAGTCGCCGAGCCAGTACTTGGACTGTCCGATGCGGGCGCCGCCGGCCTTGTTCTGCGTGCCGGAGACGGCGGGCCCGGTCAGCCCGTAGTCGTCGCCGTTGACGTACCAGCGGTGGGACCAGATGGCGTCCTCGCCCTGGGCTCCGCCGCCCGCGTCCTCGCCCATGCCGGCGTGCACGGCCTGGAAGTGGTCGATGTAGCCGTCGGGCTCGTTGAAGTTGCCGTCGTGGTCCCAGTCGTTGCGGTCCCAGACGTCGAACTGGGCGAGGTACGCGTCGATCTCGGCCGGCGTCTTGCCGGCGGCGATCTGCTTGTTCCACCAGGCGTCGCCGGTGTCCTGGATGAAGGCCCAGGAACCGCCGGTGTCCTCGACGGAGTTGTCGCCGTAGGTGGAGGCGTTGCCGGGGACCTTGACCCAGTCCTCGACGGTGTTGGAGACGGAGTAGCGGCCGCTGGACAGCTTCTCGTAGAAGGTCTTCATGGACTCGCCGGAGCCGTTGAAGAGGTCCTCGTAGTGGGCCTTGGAGAAGTCCGCGGTCCAGGCGTTGGAGTTGTCCGTGCTCCGGTCCGGCTGGGGTATCTGGTTGTGCAGCGGGCCGGGGACGGTGCCGAGCTTGCCGGAGCTCTGGTCGCCGAACTCGGAGAGGATCGTGAAGATCTTCTCCTGGCGGGTGGCGGTGGTGGTCTTGGTCTCGGCGTACTTGCCGGGCGCGACCTCGACGACGCCCTGGGCGTTCGGTGTGGCCTTGCCCTTGGCGACCAGGTCGATCGCCTGCTCGCGCAGCTTGGTGCGCTGCTTCGTGAGCGGTCCGGGACGGTCGTCGGCCCGGTGGGCGTTGGAGCCCGCCGGTGCGGCGACGTCCTGGGCTTCCTGCGCGGCGGCGGGGGTGAGCCCCGCGGCGAGGAGTGCGGTGAGCGCAGACCCGAGGGTCATGCCCACGACAATCTTCTTCACGTGTGTCGCGATCCTTCCGCTTGCCTCATGTGTCTCAATGCGTCTCATGGGGAAAAACGGATCGCCTGGGGGAACGATCGCCGCGAGTGTGACACGGGAAGACCCCTCAGGAGGAGGGGTCGTGGCTTACGAATAACGACGACGGATCACCGCTCACCGTCCACCGAGGGAAACCTTCCTGCCCCGAGCCCTGCAGCGCGTTCCTCCGACTTGAGGACTATTGCTCGCGCTGTATGTGACGGTGTGTCCGCATGTCTCGCACCGGCCTGCTGTGGCTTGATCGGCGGAAGGTTCCCGGTAGGGACCGTGACATCCACCCCCCATTCGGCACCCCCTTGTCGAGGAGTCCCGAGCGTGAGACTGACCATGGACCATCCCGTATCCCCACGACGTGTCCGGCGCGGTGCCGTCCTGCTCGCCGTGGCGGCGCTGCCGGCGGCGTTGGTGGTGCCCCTGGCGACGCCCGCCGTGGCGGCACCCACGAGCATCACCTTCACCCCCGGCGCCGACCAGCCCTTCACCGTCCCGGCCGGCGTCACTCAGCTGACCGTCACCGCCACCGGCGCCGCCGGTGCCAATGGGGCCGAAGGAGGAGTGGGCGGTGCCGGCTCCACCGTCACCGGCACCGTCAACGTACCGGCGGGTACCACCACCCTCTACGTCAACGTCGGCACGGGCGGCGGCGCATCGGGCGGCCCGACGTCCACGGGCGGCGCGGGCGGCGGAGCCAGCGACGTGCGCACCTGCGCCTCCACCAGCCCCGGATGCCTCCTCACCGGCGTCAGCACCACCGACCCCCGGCTCATCGTCGCGGGCGGTGGAGGAGGCGGAGGATCCGGCTCCGGGATCGCTGTCCCCGAGTCGACCGGAGGAGACGCCGGAATCACCGGTCAGCCAGGTGGCAGCAGGCCCAGCGGCGGCGGAGGGGGAGGCGGGGGAACCCAGACGACCCCCGGCGCGGGTGGAGCCGCATGCTCCGGCGACAACGTGGCCACACCCGGAACCCCCGGTGCCGGCGGCACCGGCGGCAACGGCGGCGGCCCCTTCGGGGGCGGAGGCGGCGGAGCCGGCTGGTTCGGCGGTGGCGGTGGCGGCGGCTGCACCGTGATCGTCGCCACCGGGACCTACGGGCCCGGTGGCGGAGGTGGCGGGTCCAACCGTGTCCCGGCCGGCGGTTCCTCCGGACCCGCCTCCGGCCCGGCCTCGGTGACCATCACCTACGAGCAGCCCACCGGGAACAACGGGGGAGGCAACGGAGGCGGCGGGTCGATCCTGCCCATCAACCTCAGCGGCATCCTGCCGATGTTCAACAACATCAGCGTCAACAACAACATCAAGAGCCCTGGCGCCAGCAACACCGCCCACCAGCACTTCGGCCTGAACACGCCCTGAAGCGTGCGGTGAGGTGAGCGGGTCCTCACGTGGCGGTCCCGGCGGACGTCGCCGGGACCGCCACGGTCGCCACCGCGCCGGCGGCGGCGTCGCACACCGAAGGGCGGCTACGGATTCCCGCTCATCGAAGCAACAGGTCCACCACGCCCGTCAGGTCCTCCTCGCCGCTGCCCACGTCGAGCCTGCGGCGCATCAGCTCGAAGTACGGCCGGATCAACTCCGCGCTGACGCCCTGCCCTTCCGCGGTGGCCAGGAAGGTCGGGGTCCCCGCCACCTGCATGGCGAGGTTGGACACCACGCCGGTGGTGTAGTCACCGCTCTTCAGCTGGGCGGCGGTCCCGTGGACGCCCGGGGCCATGGCGGCGAGCCAGTCGGCGAGCAGCGGGGCGAACGCCACGGGATCGATGTCCTCCCGGCGGATCAGCGCGAAGGCGTGCGCCGCCCCGGCGAACATCCCGTACATGCCGCTGAGCAGGGCGACGTCGTGCAGGGCGGCGAATCCGGGGTCCTCGCCGACGTACTTGGTGTCCACGGGTACGGCCAGGGCGTCCCGGTGGAGCTCGAAAAGCTCCCGGGACCCGCTGTAGAAGACGTACCCGCCGGCCTCGGGGACGCCGATCATCGGCGGGACGGCCATGATGCCGCCGTCGAGATAACGGGCGCCCCGCTCCTCGGCCCAGGCGGCCCGGGCCCGGGCCTGGGCGGGGGTCGTGGTGGTGAGGTTGACGAGGTCCTTGCCGGTCAGGGCGACGCCGTCGAGGGCGGCGCCGACGGAGTCGTCGTCGAGGAGGCAGACGACGACGAGACGGCCGGCGGCGACGGCCTCGTGAGGGCTTTCGGCGACCTTGGCGCCCTCGATGTCGGCACGGCCAGGGGTGCGGTTCCAGACGGTGAGCGCATGACCGGCGGAGACCCAGGTACGGGCGAGGGCGGCACCCATGGCGCCGAGCCCGAGAAGAGATACGGAAGACATGCCCACAGACTGCTGGCGGGCCTCTGACCTGCTCAAGTACCCACTTCGAAGTGGGTGGTTACCCTGAGGTGAGCGAACAGGTCAGAGAGGTGGGGCGAGTGGCGACACTGAACCGACCGGCAGCCGATGACGGCCACGTCTGCGGCATCGACACCGCGATGGAGGTCATCGGCGGCAAGTGGAAGGTCCTGATCCTCTGGGCCCTCCACGAACGGCCCCACCGCCGCTTCGGCGAACTGCGCCGACTGATCCCGGGCATCACGGAGAAGGTCCTCGCCTCCCACCTGCGCGAGATGGAGACGGACGGCATCGTCGACCGCGTCTCGTACGAGGAGGTCCCGCCCCGCGTCGAGTACGCCCTCACGAAGGACGGCATCCGCCTCAACGAGGCCCTCGAACCGCTGGCGGCGTGGGGGAGGGACCGGGCCGCTGGCTCCTGAGGGCCTCCCCTCTTCCTGCTCGGCCCCGGGGCGAGACCGGGCGGGGCGTGAACCTCGCGCCCCACCGGCCCGGCGGGGTCGACGCAACCCCGAGGGCCGGGCCCGCAGCCGATCGACCGGCAGAGCCTCCCGGGGCCCGTCGTGACCTCGGCCCACGAAAGCACGCCACGGCGGCGGGAAAGCCGGACGGTCGTCCGCCACGTGTGTCTCCGGCAACCACGCACCGACCTCAGCCACGCTTCCTTGTTGCCATGACCACGGCCGACATCGGCCCGCAGGTGTTCGCGGCGAGGGTGGTGCCTCCGAGCACCGGGGTTCCCGTGCGGCGGGGTGCCCTTACCTACTTAAGACGGGGAGGGCCGGGCGGGAGTCTGACCTGCGTGAACAGGGAGGTGGCGTTGCAGCCATGCACGCTGGCTATGCAAAAATGAATGAATGCCATCTATTATGGCTTATTCTATGCAGGAAGGGATGAATGGCGTAGGTTTCGGATGTAGCCCCGGAGGTACCCTGTGCGTGCGGCCCGACGAGTGACCAAGATCGAGACGGTTAACCGGACCACTGGTGAGGTACAGGACCTCACTGTCCACTCGTCGGTCGGAGCCGCGCACGGTCTCTGGTTCCGGGGAGGTGGGTTCACCACGATGGGATACGACGCGCACGACGCTCTCGCCGAGGCGGACCTCAGCGGGGCGTCCTACAGGCTGTTCCACAAGATGTGCGCCCTTCAGAACCGCAAGGATCACGGTCTCGTCCGGGTGGAGACCCAGGCCAAGTTCGCCGAGCAGGTGGGCATGTCCCAATCGTCCGTCTCGCGGTCCCTTCGACAGCTCGCCGAGGCCGGATTCATCTATCCCGACGGCCGTGATTGGCGCATTCGCCCCGACTTCGCGTTCAACGGCAACGGGGCCGCGCAGGGCCGGGCCGTTCAGAACATCCCCGAGGGCGCCCCCGACCCGTACGCGCGGAAGGGCGCCGAGCTGACCGTCATCGACGGCGGCAACGACGGCGATGCGTGAGTGGCGACCTAACGTACGGCCTCCTCGTCCGTAGCGATCCGCCTGATCATCGCGGCGAGCACAGGCGACTCGGGAGACGGCCGGCTCGTGCCGATCACCTCGTATCCCCACGACTCGTAGACGCGCTGGACCTTTCCGTCACCCGCAGCCGGGTTGACCATCAGCGACACGTACGTCTCGCTGCGACCGGCGAGCAGCTCGTCGTGGACGCGCCGCGCCAGACCGGTGCCCCGGTGGGCCATCGTCACGCCGATCTCCTTGAGTGCAAGGGCCGGGGAGGTGGTGAATTCGGCGTCGACCTCGCCCATCCTCGTCCACCAGCGGTCACCGCTCTCCACGGTGTTGCCGTACGCGTAGCCCACCGGCTGGTCCTCGGCGTCAAAGGCGAGCACCGCCCCGAACCCCGGCTCTCTTCCGTGGCGCTCCAGGCGTTCGGTGAAGGTCGGTACCGCGTAGTTCGGCAGATGAAGCAGGGGCTCGCGCACCTTCGCGTACACCGCGATCAGGGGTGCGATGACCTGGTCGACGTCCCTGGGGGAGCTCGTGTAGCGGCGGAGTCGTGGGGTCATCGGGGCTGCCTCCAGGTGTCGCGGGCGTACTGGGTCCAGGTGTGGGCAAGTGCGGTGCCGGGGGCGATGGTCTCTAGGCGGCTGCCGAAGGCGCGGAGCATACCCACCACGCGAGCGTGACGGACTGCGGCGTCGGAGGGGACGGACATGGCGCTCGCGAGGGCTGCTTCGACGTCGCCCTGTTCGAGCTGGGCGCGTGCGACGCGGGTCGTGGCGATGGCCTTGGACCGGTGCATGTGGGGACGCAAGGCAGCAAGGCAGCGGTGACCGTGGGCCTCGGCGCGCTCGAAGTCGCCGAAGGCGAGGTACGCGGACAGGGCGAGGCTGTCGAGTTCGGCCTGGTCGTAGAAGGCGTTCATCCAGACGGGACGCTGGGCTTCCGGGTCGGCGCGCAGCAAAGCGTCCTGTGCCTGGTCGAACGCGCGGCGGGTGGCCGTCCCGTCCCCGGCTGCGCCGTGGATCGCGCCCTGCCGGGCCAGACCGAGGGAGGCGAACAGGGGGTCCTGGCGGGTGATGCTCAGTTTTCGTGCCACATCGTTGGCGGCGGCAGCGTCGGCAGGCCGACCCATGTGCCGGTACATCGTGCCCGCGTGAGACCAGATGCGGAACTTGATGTACGGATCGCCGGCCATCTCGGCGAGCTGCTGTGCCACTCCCATGTGCCCGGTGGCGTCCTCGAATCGGCGCCCGTCGATGGCGGCCCACATCGCCGAGGAGCGGAACGCGGCGGCCGAGGCGAAGACCTGCTTCCTGATGCGCTGGCTGGCGCTGCCGGAGTCCTGGAGGGCCAGGGCTTCATCCGCGAGAGCTGCGGCCTTGCGCTCGATCACGAGCTGTCCGCCGTGGCGGTGGTCGTTGGCGACGACGTCCGCGAACCTGTGATGGAGCCGCTCGATGTCGCTGACGCCGATGCGGCGGGGAGCGCTGAGAGCCGGTGCGGCGGAGCTGAGGGCCAGCGCCGTCCCGGCTGTGATGAACTGGCGGCGTTCCACGGGGCCCTCCGGTGGTGCTGGGGTACTGGGGCATTCGAACCCCAGGTCTTTCAACGAGCAGCGGAAGACCGCTTCCAGCGCCTTGCGTGTGCGACCGATCGGGCGCCGGGTTGCCCCGTTGACCAGATTCCGCACGGTCCGGTCCGACACGTCGCCGGGTCTGCCGGTGATCTCCAGCAGAGCGGCGTTCATCCGCCCGGCCAACTCCTCCTGCGTGAGACCTAAGTCGGCCATCCGCTGCTTCAGCACGGCGTTGACTGCCACGACACAGAACGTAGAGCCAACTCACCTGCCGGGCCAGGGGCGTCGCAAAGCGATCGCAAAGTCTTCCGGTTGCATCCCGCGCCCCGGCCGACGACCTTTCCTGTTCCTGAGCCGGATCGGGCCGTTGACTGCTCTCATGCCGTCCGGGTGCGGGCTGATCAGCGCAGCTCCCCCTACCAGCCCGGACGGCCGTTGATTCCCCGATGGCAGGAGCAGGCGATGGACAGCTCTCTTCCTCACCGCACGCCTGGAGCAAGCGGACACGAGCCCGGCGTACCCGGCCCCGAGCACGGCGTTCCGAGCCGCGAGCTGCGGGAACGGGCGGCCGGCGGCTGGGAGAGGTTCCTGAGGCGTTTCGCCGGCGAGCGGCCCGACAGGGAGGACGAGGAGTGAACGCCGTCGACCACGCCGGGTACGAGCAGCACGAGCTGCTCGGGCGCCGGGTGCGGGACATCGCCTCCCGGGGTGAGGGCGAGCTCATGGCGGTCACGCACGAAGTGCACTCCGACGGTCGTGTGGTTCGCGTCGCCCATATCCGCCCCGCGTCCGGCGTGGAGTGGTCGACGGCCGTCGGCAACGTTCAGGCCGTCGGATGAGGCAGCGCCTCGTCGTCCTCCTCCACACCGTCGTCACCAGCGCCCTCGTGATCACCCTGACCGTCGCGGGGACGCCCGGCAGGTAGCCCCACGGATTCCCGCTTCGTGTCCTGCTCACCAGTCGGTACGCAGCGGGTCGCACCAGCACCCATCCACCAGGAGAAAGGCACTGTCATGAACGAACCGCTGTGCAAGGAAGACCTCGTGACGTCCGAGCCGGACATGGTCGACGTCGGCGACGTCGCCGCTCTGACCGAGGGCCAGGGCGGCGGTCAGTCCGAGGACAAGCGGCGCGCGTACAACTGCTGACCGCTCGTCCATGAGGTGTGCGGCCCAGGCTTCGGCCGGAGCCGCACACCTCGTATCCGACCTCGACGCTGGAGGACCCTTGATCGGCGGATTCAGCACGACCTCGGTCGACTTGCCGCGCCTTCTCGGCGCTCAGGAGCCGGCTTCCTGGAGCACGATGTGGCAGTCGGGGGAGACCCCGGTCCACCCGGTGCCCATCAGCGCGGGCAAGCCTCGCGTCCTCGTGATCGGATGGTGCGGCGCGACCGCCGGGCAGCTGAGCGATCTTTCCGGCACTCCTGTGCCCGCCGACGTGACGTGGCGCTGGCCCGGCGCGTACGCCGTGATCGAAGAACGCACGGAATCCGTGGTGGTTCACACCGACCCGGCCGCAGCCTTCCCGCTGTATGCCACACGGTGGGGTGGTGGCTGGGCGTGGTCGACCTCTGCCCGCGCTCTTGCTTCGCTGACAGGGGCTGATGTCGACGCGCGCCGCGTAGCGTGCGCGGTCCTGGCCCCTTCGGTTCCCGCACTGGTCGGCAACAGGACCTTCTTCTCGGGGGTCGAGCAGCTTCCGGCCGGCAGCCGGATCGAACTGCCAAGGAACGGAAACCCTCTTCGCTGTGTCACGACGTGGTGTCCCGAGCCCGATCCCCACCGATGGGCGCACCGGCAGCTTCGCCGAGCTCTCACGGACGCCGTGGTACTGCGTGTGCAAGCGGATCCCACCTTGTCCTCCGACCTGTCCGGCGGTCTCGACTCCACCACCGTGGCCGTCCTCGCCGCGCACTCCCTCAGAGCCCCACACGTCCTCAACGCGGTGACGATTCATCCGGAGGGGTGCTTGGACGGAGCCGATCTGTGTTACGCAGGGCTGACCGCTGCCGCGTCGGCGGGCCGGATCTCCCACCACCTGCTCCCGCTGGGCGCGGAGCACTTGCCGTACAGCGGGATCACCTCGGTACCCGCCACCGACGAGCCCGCCCCGTCGACCCTCACCCAGGCCCGACTTCTCGGTCAGCTTCGCTGGATGCACCGCGAACTCGGCGCCCGGACCCATCTGACCGGCGACGGCGGGGACAGCGTTCTGTTCCAGCCCCCGGCACAGTTGTGTGACCTTCTGCGCGCCGGCCGGTGGCGTCGGACTCTGCGAGAGGCGTACGGCTGGGCTCGCCTGCGGCACACCCCCGTCATGCCCCTGCTGTGTGGCGCTGCCACGATGGCCCGTACCAGTCGGTCCGACGCGCTTGCGGACCTCACTCGGTACTTTTCCGGCAAGGCGACGTCCAGCCACGACCGGGGGAATGTCCGCTGGTTCGCGCCTCTGCCGATTCCCAGGTGGGCAGAACCCGCAGCCCTGGGGCATGTCGCCGAAGCCGCCGCCCAGGCCGCCACAGCTGTTGACCCCCTCCATCAGCTCGACGCCTCCGTCCACACTCTCGTGGACGAGATCCGGGAAGTCGCGCGTACGGCCAGGGCCGATGCCGAACTGGCGGCGTCCTGCGGCATCGACCTCCACAATCCCTTCCTGGACCCGTCCGTGATCGACGCCGTGCTGCGTAATCCGTTGGAGCGACGTCCGTCCGTCCACGGTTACAAGCGGCTCCTCGTACGCGCTGTCGGCGACTTGCTACCGCCCGCCGTGGCCGCCCGCACCACGAAGGGGAGCTTCGAGGCCGACCATTTCACCGGGATGCGCGCGCATCTGGACGAGCTTCAGGAACTCGGTGGCGGGCATCTGGCATCCCTCGGTCTACTCGATCCCACTCGCTTCCGCCGTCACCTGCGACACGCCGCCGCCGGTGTTCCGATGCCGCTCGCGACCCTCGAACAGGCCCTCATGACGGAGGCCTGGCTGCACGCCCATCGGCGCAATCCGGCTCCGACCTGGTTCGTCAATCTCCCTGCGAGGGGCGTGTGATGGAGAGAGCCGTGGACTTCGGGCATGTCCTGGTCGTCGTTGACCACCGCACGGGCCGCGTCCGCTGCCAGGTACCCGGGCGGAGCCCGGCCCCCGTCGTCGCGCCTGCCGCCAGTTGGGGCAGTGCCGAGCACCCCGCTGGCATCGAACGTCCCAGGGAGGCCTGGTCCCTCTCGGCCGCTGCCGCCCTCGTGGCCGTCTTCGCGATCAAAAGGGCGGGAAGCAGGGCGACCGCGATGCACCGCGTGACGACCGCCATCCGGGTTGCCACGTCGACGTGCCGTCGCCCCGCCACTCCCGAGCAGGCGAGATCAGCTGTCCTTGCCGTACGCCGTGGGGCCTGGCTGTCGCCCGGCCGCACGGCCTGTCTGGAGGAGTCGGCCGCCGCTGTCCTGCTTCTCGCCGCTCGGCGTCTGTCTGTGACCTGGTGCCACGGCGTCGCGCCAGACCCCGTTCGGCTGCATGCATGGGTCCAGACTGAGGACGGCGGCCTCGTGGCCGAACCGGAATCGACCCGTGCCTACACCCCCGTTCTCGTGATCGGAGACCGCAGTGACCACTGACCCGATTCTGTGGATCAAGGACGACACCTGCGGTCTGGGGCCCTTCCGGCCCGACCTCATCGAGACCTACTGGAAGTGGGAACAGGATCCAGGCCTTCTCGTCGGCTACGGGCGCCAGGGCCCGGAATCCCTGGAGGCCCGTACCGAGGGCATGGCCCACCAGCTCCGTGGTGAGAACATCCGGTTCACCGTCTACGACGTCAGCGGCGCGGAACCCCTCCCCGTCGGGGTCGCCACGCTTCTCCCCGACCATCAGGTGCGCACCGCCGAGTACGTCGTCATGCTCGCCCCGGAGGCGCGCGGGCGGGGTCTGGGGAGCGCGGCCACCCGCCTCGTCCTCGACTACGCGTTCCATGTTGTCAACGCGCGGATGGTCTGGCTGAAGGTACTGGCGCCCAACACGGGCGGCGTTAAGGCGTACGAGAAGGCGGGGTTCCAGACCGCCGGCACACTGCGGGAAGCGGGCTACTGGCTCGGCGAGGTGTGCGACGAACTGATCATGGATGCCCTCGCCCGCGACTTCACCGGCCCCTCCGCCGTACGCGCCCTGGTCGACCCGGACCGGGAGTAGTGCCGCTCGGTGGTGCGTCGGTAGCCGGAGCGGAGTCTCGCCGCCGGGCTGGCGCTTCCCGTGCGTCGAGGGACCGGGACGGCTGGAGGAGTACGGGGCGGGGCCTGCGATGCTGATCGCCATGAGTGGGCATCAGGCGGTTGGTGTGGTGGGTCTCGGCCGTATGGGGCTGACCCTGGCGGCTGGTTTCGATATGGCGGTCGGACCCGGCCGGCTGTTCGCGGCGGGGCGGTCCCCGGCCAGTGTCGCGCGGCTCCGGGAGGCCGTGCCCGGAGCGGCGGTCCTGCCGCCGGCGGAGCTGCCACTCCGGGCCGGCCTGATCGTCCTGTGCGTGCGGAACGCGGATCTGCCGGCAGTGCTCGACGAACTGCGGCCCCGGCTCACGGACCGGCACGTCCTGATCACCGTCAACAACGGCCTGCCGCTCCGGGCGCTGGCGGAGGCCGTTCCCGGTCCGGTGGCCAAGCTGATCCCGAGCGTCGGCAACGACATCGGCGCCGGCGCGACGCTGCTGGTACCCGGTCCGCGCCTGACGGCGCAGGACACCGAGGACCTCCTCGTCCTGCTCCGGTCCTTCTCGACGCCGTTCGTGATCGAGGAGGGCCAGGGGCGGGCGGCGACCGACCTCGCGTCCTGCGGCCCGGCCCTGGTGGCCGGTGCCGTCAGGGCGATGGTCGACGCACAGCAGGAACGCGGCGCCCCGCTGCCCCGGGAGCTGGCGGAGCAGCTCGTCGCGCAGAGCCTGCACGCCCTGAGCCGCCTGATCGGCCGAGGCGCCCGCCTGGACGACATCGTGGACCGCGTCGCGGTCCCCGGCGGCAACACCGCCGCCGCCCTCGACGCCGCCGAGAACGACCTCGCCGCGGCATGGCGCGCCGCGTTCCGGGCGACGGCGGACAACGAACGGTCGAAACCCGCACCGCAGTTGGGTGCGGGCCGAGCGTGACCCGGCCCCTGCGCCACCGGCCTCCCCCGTCGGATTCAACGTCGCAGCCAGCTCAGCAGGGTCGTCGCCGTGAACACCGCGCCCGACGCCAGACAGACCGCGCGCGGGGTCAGCCACCCGGGGCCTTCCGGGGGCTGGGACTGCGGGACCGGAGCCAGCAGCGCGTCCGCGAAGGCCTGGGCGGTCGGCGGTCGATCCGCCGGCTCGACGGACATCGCGGCCCGTAGCAGCAGGGCGACGTTCGGGGGGAGCTCCACTCCGGCCGGGAGCGCCGGCAGCGTCGAGGCGGCCGGCTGGTCGGTCATCAGGGCCGTGGCGCGCCCGCCCGGGCCGAACGGCTTCTTCCCGGTCAGCAGCTCGTAGGCCACGACGGCCAGCGCGTACACATCGGCCCTTCCGTCGAACCCGCCGGTCTGGAAGGCCTGTTCCGGTGCCATGTACGCGGGCGTGCCCGTGGTCACCGTCAGTCCGGACGCGTCGGCCAGCTGCTTCGCGCTGCCCAGATCCGCCACCAGCACCGCGGCGGGCGCGGGGCCGGCGGCGAGCAGCAGGTTGGACGGCTTGACGTCGCGGTGCACCACACCCGCCTCGTGCAGGACCTGGACCGCGTAGCCCGCCTCCGCGGCCAGCCGCAGCGCCTCCTGCGGGTCGCACCGGCCGACCCGGTCCTCCAGGGTGCCGCCGCGTACGTAGTCCATGACGAAGTAGGGCCGGTCCTCCTGCACCCCGACGTCGTGCACGCGGACCACCCGCGGGCTGGCGATCCGGCGCAGCAGCCTCGCCTCCGCCAGGAACCGCTCGCGCACGTCGGCGTTGGCGGCCCAGTTGTCGGCCAGCACCTTCACCGCGACCTCGGTGTCGAGCTCCGGGTCGTAGGCCTTCCAGACCGTCGCGAAGGAGCCGGCTCCGAGCCGGTCCAGGAGGAGGTAACGGCCGAGCTTGCGCATGTGGCAGCATTCTGCCGGAGCCGAGGGCGCGG
>NZ_MWIG01000330.1:0-43697 GCF_002156145.1 Streptomyces sp. NRRL B-24572
GGACCCGCACCGTCCCGCCCCGCGTCGAACCCCTCCTGGAGACCGTCGACCGCTCGGCGCGTTCGGCGTTGCTCGTCGCCGGCGGCTACTTCGAAACCGCCGCCGGCATCGGGGAGTTCTCCCTGAGCTCCTTCGCCCTGGCGCAGGAGACCGGCGCCGCCGCCCGCCGTCTGCACCGCGGCAACAAGGTGGTCTACGACGTCATCGTCAACGACCTCGGCATGTCCTGTTCCGACGAGATCTGTACGCTGCCGGCCGCCCCCTCCGCGCCGGCCGACGTCTCCCCGCTCACCGCCCTCGCGGCCGGCGCCGGGACCTCCTTCACCGTCACCCGCGAGCGCACCCTGCGCAATCGCGCCGCCCGCGCCATGAAGCGCCGGCTGCGCGAGCCGGCGGAGCACCCGCTGTTCGCCCTGGAAGGCGACGAGATCCTCTTCCGCTCCCGCCAGTACGCGAAGGTGCTCGCAGGGTCCGTCAAGGACGACCACGTCGTCCCGCGCTGCCCGCTGATCGTCGCCGAGTACTTCGCCCGCTACTTCGCCCGGCTGCGGGCCGCCTTCCCGGACTGCGCCCGCCGCCACGTCGTCGACATCAACTCGCTCGCCGACCGGGACAAGGTCACCAAGGGCGCCGAGATCTACCTCCGCACCCAGGCGGACCCCGACGAGGAGATCGTCCTCGTCTTCGCGGACGCGGCCTGCGCCGATCCGATCGCCCTGCCCTACACGGCGTACGACTTCTGACGGTCCTCTGACGGGAGCACAGGCATGGCCACGATCTATCTCGACCATCAGGCGACCACCCCGGCGGACCCCGCGGTCGTCGAGGCGATGAGCTTCGCCGCCACCCACTGCTTCGCCAATCCCTCCAGCCCGCACGCGGCCGGCATCCGCGCCTTCCGCGAGGTGGAGCGGGCGCGCGGGGCCGTCGCCCGGCTGATCGGGGCGGCGCGCAGCGAGATCTACTTCACGTCCGGCGCGACCGAGGGCAACAACCTCGCGGTCAAGGGGGTCGTCACGCCCGGCGAGCGCCGCCATGTGGTGACGACGGCGGTGGAGCACAAGTCCGTGCTCGACAGCTGCCGTTCCCTGCGGGCGGCGGGACACGAGGTCACCGTGCTGCCCGTCGACGGCGAGGGCCGGGTGTCGGCTCGTCAGGTCACGGCGGCACTGCGGCCGGACACCGCGCTGGTCTCGGTGATGCTCGCGAACAACGAACTCTCCACCATCCAACCGGTGGCGGAGATCGGCGCGGTCACGCGCGCCGCCGGGGTGCCGCTGCACTGCGACGCGACCCAGGGCGTGGGCTCGCTGCCCGTCGACGTCCGGGCGCTCGGGGTGGACCTGCTCACCTTCTCCGGACACAAGATCTACGGCCCGAAGGGCGTCGGCGTGCTCTACGTGTCCAACGGCCTGTCCGACCGGGCCCCGCTCGCGCCGCTCCTGCACGGCGGCGGTCAGGAGCGCGGGCTGCGGGCGGGCACGGTCAACACCGCCGCCGTCATCGGCCTGGGCGCGGCCGTCGGCGTCCTCGCGGCGGGCCGGGAGGAGGAGTCGGCCCGGCTCGCCGGGCTGCGGGGGCGGTTCCTGGCCACGCTCGCGGACCTCGTCCCGTACACGCTGAACAGCGGTACGGGACCGGGGTTCCTGCCGCACGCGGTGAACCTGTCCTTCGAGGGCACGGACGCCCAGCAGCTGCTCCTGGAGGTCACGGACATCGCCGTGTCGACGGGTTCGGCGTGCAACAGCTCGGCGCAGGAGCCCTCGCACGTCCTGACGGCGGCCGGTCTGGCGCCGGAGCGGATCCGGGGCAGCATCCGGGTGGGCTTCGGCCGCTTCACCACGGAGGAGGACGCGGTCCGCGCGGCCCGCGCGCTCGCCGCGGGCGTCTCGGGCCCGGCGGCCCGGGCGGCCGCCTGACACCTGAGGTCGCGGTGCGCGAACGGGCACGGCCCTCGCGCAAACGGGCTCAGCCCTCGCGCACCGCGTACGTCAGGACCTTCTCGCTCAGCAGCTCCTCGATCTCGTCGAGGAGGACGAGGGCCTCGCGGGAGACGGTCGTCGCCTTGCGTCCGGCGGTCATCTCGCCGGTGATGTAGCCGACGACGGCACTCTCGATCCAGGCGAGCTGGCCGCCGACGAGCAGCGGCAGCGGATCGTCGGCGGCGGCGCCGGTCTCCTCGCGGAGGGTGGTGACGACGGCCTCCTGGACCTGGTCCCGCAGCTGGAAGAGGCGGGCCTTGAGGGTGGGCGCGTGCTCGATGACGTTCATGAAGCGGTCGAAGCCGTCCATGAGTCCGTACGCCGGGGAGACGGCCCCGATGTCCTGGCGCAGCTCGCGCAGGACCGCCTGGGCGGCGGACTCTCCCCGGTCGCGGCCGCGGATCATCCGCGCGAGGCGCTGGGTGACGCCGTCCATCCGGTCGAGGAAGAGGTCCTCCTTCGCCGGGAAGTAGTTGTACACGGTGTTGACGGAGACGTCCGCCGCCTCCGCGACGTCCGCGACGGTCACGGCCACGAAGCCGTGCTCCAGGAAGAGTCCGGTCGCGATGTCCGAGATCCGCTGCTTCGTCTCGCGCTTCTTGCGTTCCCTGAGTCCCTCGGCCATGGACCCATCGTAGGCAATCCTAGGCTCCCTGAAATTTCGGTGCCTCTTAATTTTTGGTGGCGTTGCAAAATTTCAGTGACTCTGTTTTTGTGGTCGCCATGCCCATCATCAGCACGTCCGGACTCGCCCGGACCTTCACGACCAGGAACGGCCCCGTGGAGGCCGTCCGGGGGGTCGACCTCACCGTGCGGCCCGGCGAGATCCTCGGACTCCTCGGCCCCAACGGCGCCGGCAAGACCACCACCCTCCGGATGCTCACGACGCTCCTCCCGCCCACCGGCGGCGCCGCCACCGTCGCCGGCCACGACCTCGTCGGCGACCCCGCCGCCGTACGCCGGCGCATCGGGTACGTCGCCCAGTCCGGCGGCCTCGACCCCCAGGAGACCGTCCGCTCCGAGCTCGTCATGCAGGGCAGGCTCTACGGCCTCGACCGGGCGACCGCGGCCTCCCGCGCCGAGGAGCTCGCCGCCGACCTCGGCCTCACCGAGCTCCTCGACCGGAAGACCCCCGCGCTCTCCGGCGGCCAGCGCCGCCGGCTCGACCTCGCGATGGGGCTCACCCACCGCCCGGAGCTCCTCTTCCTCGACGAGCCGACGACCGGCCTCGACCCCGGCAGCCGCGCCGACCTGTGGGCCCTGGTGCGACGCCTCCGCGACGAGCACGGCACCACCGTCGTCCTCACCACGCACTACCTCGACGAGGCCGACGCGCTCGCCGACCGGCTCGTGATCGTGGACAAGGGCACGGTCGTCGCCGAGGACACCCCCGCGGGACTCAAGGCCGCGCACGGCGTGACCACCCTCCAGGAGGCCTTCCTCGCCGTCACCGGCCGCGGCCCGGCCCCCGTCGACACCACCCCCGTAGCGGTCTAGGAGACCCGTGATGCTGTTCCGCGACACCGCGCTGCTCTTCGGGCGCCATGCCCGCCAGACCCTGCGCTCCCCGTTCCAGATCTTCTTCGGCGCCCTGATGCCGCTGCTCTACCTGTTCTTCTTCGGACCACTGCTCACCGGTCTCCCGCTGGGCCGCGAGGGCGACTCCTGGCAGATCCTCGTCCCCGGCCTGCTGCTCCAGCTCGGCCTCTTCGGCGCCTCGTTCGCCGGCTTCTCGATCATCATGGAGAAGAACTGGGGCGTGTTCGACCGGATGCGGGTCACCCCGGTGAGCCGGCTCGCCCTGCTCCTCGGCCGGGTCCTGCGGGACGCCGCGCTCTTCGTCTTCCAGGCCGTCCTGCTCGTCCTGGTGGCGATCCCCATGGGCCTGCGAGCGCCCGTCGCCGGGATCCTCGCCGGCTTCGGCTTCGTCGCCCTGCTCTCCGCCGCGCTCGCCTCCCTCTCGTACGCGCTCGCCCTGAAGCTGCGCACCCCGCAGGAGTTCGGCCCCGCGATCAACACGCTCGCGATGCCGGCGATGCTGCTCTCGGGCCTGATGCTGCCGATGGCCCTCGCCCCCGGCTGGCTCGACGTGCTCTCGCGCTTCATGCCGTTCCGCTATCTGGTGGACGCGGTCCGGGAGGCGTACATCGGCCACTACACGACGCCGACCATGCTGTACGGGGTGCTCGTCGCCCTCGGCCTGACGGCGCTCGCCGTGACGGTCGGCACACGCACGTTCCGGAGCGCCGGAGCGTAACTACGCTGGACCCATGGTCAATCTGACGCGCATCTACACCCGTACCGGCGACAAGGGCACCACGGCGCTCGGCGACATGAGCCGGACCGCCAAGACGGATCTGCGGATCTCGGCCTACGCCGACGCCAACGAGGCCAACGCCGCCATCGGGACGGCCATCGCCCTCGGGCAGCTCGACGAGGAGCTCGTGAAGGTCCTCGTCCGGATCCAGAACGACCTCTTCGACGTGGGCGCCGACCTCTGCACGCCGGTGGTGGAGAACCCCGAGTACCCGCCGCTGCGCGTCGAGCAGGGCTACGTCGACAAGCTGGAGGCCGACTGCGACCGCTTCCTGGAGCAGTTGGACAAGCTGCGCTCCTTCATCCTGCCGGGCGGCACGCCCGGGGCGGCCCTGCTGCACCAGGCGTGCACGGTGGTCCGGCGGGCGGAGCGCTCCACGTGGGCGGCCCTCGAGGTGCACGGCGAGACGATGAACGCCCTGACCGCCACGTACCTCAACCGGCTGTCAGACCTTCTCTTCATCCTGGCCAGGACGGCCAACAAGGAGGTCGGGGACGTGCTCTGGGTCCCGGGCGGCGACCGCTGAGCCGGAGTCCGGGTCCCTCTTCCGCCAGATCAGGTAGCTGAGGGCGATCAGGCCGTGGATGCCGACCGCCCGCCAGGCGGCGAACATCCAGCTCCACAGGCTGTCGGTGTTCCCGGCGTCGCCGACGTACCGGACCGCGAGGAGCAGCAGGACGGTGGCGACGACGCCGCCCACCAGCGAGCCCAGCCAGACCCTGCCCTCGTGGCGGGCGCGCGCCGTGCCGTACCGGGGCGGCTTCGGGGGCGGCGGGCCGCCGCCGAGGCGGTGGGCGGCGTGCCCGTCGAGCCACTTCACGGTGCGGTGGCCGTGGCCGACGGTGTAGCCGATGTAGAGCGCGGCGAGTCCGTGCTCCCAGCCGGGCTCGGCGCCGTTCCTGAGGTCGATCGCGGTGACGGCGAGGAGCACGACCTCCAGGAGCGGCTCGCACAGCAGCAGGGCCATACCCGCGCGGGGCATCTTCAGGAGGTAGCGGGTGGCGAGGCCGGCGGCCAGCAGGACCCAGAAGCCGACCTCGCAGACGACGATCAGCGTGACGATCACGGCGGTTCCCCTTTCGGTGCTCCTTCAGCGTCCCGTGGGTCCGCGCCCGGTTCGTCGTCGCCGGTGAGGAACCGCGTCTACATCCTTCGACGGAGGGACGGATCGGCCCGAGCGAGGAGGTACGCGCGCGTGGCGCCGTGTTGGATGAGTGCGTGACACTCCCCCGCCCGCACCGCGTCGATCTGCTCATCGCCGCCACCGGCCTCGTCGGCGGCCTGATCATGTGGTGGTTCGGGCTGTACGTGACGACGGACCACGTCTTCGGGCAGCGCTGGGCGGCTCTGATCCCGCTGACCGTGATGGCCGGGGCGGAGGCCGTGCGCCGTACCGCCCCCCGGACCGCCCTGATCGTCGGCACCCTGGCGATCGTCGCCGACCAGTTCACCAACGGGAACCTGGCGACGGTCCTGATGTTCACGGACGTGGTCTACGCGGCCGTCGTGTACGGCCCACCGGCCTCCGCGCGCCGCATCCCCTACACGACCGGCCTGATCACGGTCGCGGTGACCGCCGGCTTCCTCATCTGGTGGCAGAACGCCTACGCGCTGCTCGTCGGGGTCATCACCGGCATGATCTCCTTCCTCCCCGCGATCACGGGCGCGATCGTCCGCAACCACCGGGAGGCGGCGGACGCCGCGCGGCTGCGGGCCGAACAGACCGCGCTGCTCGCCGAGATGGACCGGGCACAGGCGGTGGTGGCCGAGCGGGCGCGGATGGCACGGGAACTGCACGACATGGTGGCGAACCACCTCTCGGCGATCGCGATCCACTCCACGGCCGCGCTCTCCCTCGACGAACCTGCCACCACCCGGCAGGCGCTGACGGTGATCCGGGAGAACAGCGTGGCGGGCCTCGCGGAGATGCGGCGGCTCATCGGGCTGCTCCGGGACAGCGGCGGGGACGCGGAACCGGGGGCGGTGCCGAGCCTCGACGCGCTGGACGGTCTGCTCGCCCGGGCCCGCGCCAACGGCTCGTCCGGCGGCCTGGAGTTCGTCCTCGAGGACACCCGGCCCGCGGACGGAGCCGCCCTGCCGGCGCCGGTGGAGCTGGCCGCGTACAGGATCGTGCAGGAGTCCCTGACCAACGCGGTCAAGCACGCCTCCCCCGGTACGGTCACCGTACGGGTCGGCCGGTGCGACGGGGTCCTGACGGTGGCCGTCGACTCGCCGTACGGGAAGCGGCCGGGGCCGTCGGCGCCCGGGACGGGCTCGGGTCTGATCGGGATGCGGGAGCGCACGGAGCTGCTCGGCGGGGAGTTCCGGGCGGCGGCCGAGGGAGCGGTCTGGCAGGTGCGGGCCGTGCTGCCCGCGGACGAGAAGGCGGGGAACGCATGACGATCCGGGTGGTCGTGGCCGAGGACCAGTCCGCGGTACGGGCGGGGCTCGTGCTGATCCTGGGCAGCGCGCCGGACATCGAGGTGGTCGGCGAGGCCGCGGACGGCGAGCGGGCGGTGGAGCTCGCCCGCGAACTGCGCCCGGAACTGGTCCTGATGGACGTGCAGATGCCCCGGATGGACGGGGTGACGGCGACCCGTCTGGTGGTGTCGGAGGGTCTCGCCGACGTGCTCGTCCTGACGACCTTCGACCTGGACGAGTACGTCTTCGGGGCGCTGCGGGCCGGGGCCTCGGGCTTCCTGCTGAAGGACACGGACGCGAAGGACCTGATCACGGCGGTGCGGACGGTGGGGCGCGGCGAGGGGCTGATCGCCCCGGCGGTGACGCGGCGGCTGATCGCGGAGTTCGCGGCCCCGAGCCGTCCGCCGACGGACTCCGCCGTACTGGAGGGGCTGACGCCCCGGGAGCGGGAGGTGCTGTCGGCGCTCGGCCTGGGTCTGTCGAACGCGGAGATCGCGGTACGCCTGGACATGGCGGAGTCGACGGTGAAGACGCACGTCAGCAAGGTGCTCGGGAAGCTGGAGCTGCGCAGTCGGGTCCAAGCGGCGGTACTGGCACAGGAGTTGGGGGTTTAGCAGATCTTTGCCGACGTTGGTCTGGACCTCTTGACGATTGGTCCAGACCTTCCTACGCTCGCGGGGCGCGCGCACCTTTCGGACCACCCCCACCTTGTCCGTCCGCAACTTGAGGAGCACCGTTGAGCACTCAAGCACCGACGCGCAGAGCAGGGTTCAGACACCGGACCGCCGCCGGACTGACCGCCCTGATCCTGCCCCTGGCCGCCATGGTCGGCCTCGCCTCCCCCGCCGAAGCCGCCACCTCGGCCACCGCGACCTACACCAAGACCCAGGACTGGGGCACCGGCTTCGGCGCCAGCTGGACGGTCAAGAACACCGGCACCACCACCATCAACTCCTGGACCGTCGAGTGGGACTACCCCTCCGGCACCGCCGTCACCTCCGCCTGGGACGCCACCGTCACCAACTCGGGCACCCACTGGACCGCCAAGAACGTCGGCTGGAACGGCACCCTCGCCCCCGGCGCCTCCGTCTCCTTCGGCTACAACGGCGCAGGCCCCGGCGCGCCCAGCGGCTGTAAGATCAACGGCGCTCCCTGCGACGGCACCACCCAGCCGGGCGACAACCCGCCCTCGGCCCCCGGCACCCCGGTCGCCTCGAACATCACGGACACCTCGGCGAAGCTCACCTGGACCGCGGCCACGGACGACAAGGGCGTCAAGAACTACGACGTGCTGCGCGACGGCACCAAGGTGACCACCACCACCGGCCTCACCTTCACGGACAGCGGCCTCACCGCCGGCACCGACTACTCGTACACGGTCGTCGCCCGCGACACCATCGACCAGACCGGCCCCGCCGCCGGACCCGTCGCCGTCCACACCACCGGCGGAGGCGGCGGCACCCCGCCCCCGAACGTCGTGAAGATGGGCTACTTCACCAACTGGGGCGTCTACGGCCGCAACTACCACGTGAAGAACATCGTGACCTCCGGCTCCGCGTCCAAGATCACCCACATCAACTACGCCTTCGGCAACGTCACCGGCGGCAAGTGCACCATCGGCGACTCCTACGCCGACTACGACAAGGCCTACACCGCCGACCAGTCCGTCGACGGCGTCGCCGACACCTGGGACCAGCCGCTGCGCGGCAACTTCAACCAGCTCCGCAAGCTGAAGAAGCTCTACCCGAACATCAAGGTCATCTGGTCCTTCGGCGGCTGGACCTGGTCCGGCGGCTTCGGCCAGGCCGTGCAGAACCCGGCCGCCTTCGCCCAGTCCTGCTACGACCTGGTCGAGGACCCGCGCTGGGCCGACGTCTTCGACGGCATCGACCTGGACTGGGAGTACCCCAACGCCTGCGGTCTGTCCTGCGACACCAGCGGCGCGGCCGCCTTCAAGAACATGATGCAGGCCATGCGCGCCAAGTTCGGCGCGAACGCCCTGGTCACCGCGGCCGTCACGGCCGACGCCTCCGCCGGCGGCAAGATCGACGCCTCCGACTACGCGGGCGCCGCGCCGTACATGAACTGGTTCAACGTCATGACGTACGACTTCTTCGGCGCCTGGGCGGCGCAGGGTCCGACGGCCCCGCACTCCCCGCTCACCTCGTACGCCGGCATCCCGCAGGCGGGCTTCAACTCCGCCGAGGCGATCGCCAAGTTCAAGGCGAAGGGCGTCCCCGCCAACAAGCTGCTGCTCGGCATCGGCTTCTACGGCCGCGGCTGGACCGGCGTCACCCAGTCCGCCCCCGGCGGCACCGCGACGGGCCCGGCGCAGGGCACGTACGAGCAGGGCATCGAGGACTACAAGGTCCTCAAGAACTCCTGCCCGGCCAACGGCACCGTCGCGGGCACGGCGTACGCCCACTGCGGCACCAACTGGTGGAGCTACGACACCCCCGCCACCGTGAACTCGAAGATGAGCTGGGCCAAGAACCAGGGCCTCGGCGGAGCGTTCTTCTGGGAGTTCAGCGGTGACACCAGCAACGGCGAGCTGGTCGGCGCCATCAACACCGGCCTGAGCTAGGGCACGAAAGAGGAAGCGGGGACGGCGCAGCACGCCGTCCCCGCTTCCTCATGTCCTACGCGACATTCACCCTCCCCCAGACTTCGTCCGGGGGGACCCCCATTCAACGGGTAAGGAATCTAAGCGACATTTACCCGTTGCCCAGGAGGCGCCGCCTCCAGCCAGGCCATGAAACCCGTCCGGGCGTCCTCGCTCATCGCGAGCTCCAGGCGGACGCCCTCGTACATACAGGGCTGGATCACGGAGTCGGAGAGCAGCGCGAGCTCCTCCTCGCCCTCCGGCATCCGGCGCTCCAGGGCCACGATGGACGAGCGCGAGAGGACCCGGCGCGGCCGGGGCGAGTACGAGAAGACACGGAACCAGGCGATCTCGTCACCGCTGTAGCGGGCGACGCCGTACACCCAGCCCTTGCCGGTGGGGTCCGGCTCGTCGGGGACGTTCCAGTGCAGCGAACAGTCGAAGGTGCCGCCGGCGCGCTGGATCAGTCTCCGGCGCAAGCCGAAGACGAAGAGCCCGATCACCACCAGTGCGACGACGATGCCGCACACGAGCAGAGCGAGGAACATCTTCACCGACCTCCTCGCTGCGTCCCGTGGCCGGCACGGCCGGCAGAACCGAATACAACCTGCATATGCATCGCCTCAGCCGCGACACGGTCCGGAAAATTCCGGATCGTGCCGCGGCTGAGGGCACTCCTGCTCGGTGCGGTCCGCTAGCGGACCGATACCGCGCGCAGCCGGACCTCGGCGCGCCGCTCGGCGGCGGCGTCCGACTCCGTCTTCGCACGCTCCAGCGCGCGCTCGGCACGCTGGGCGTCGATCTCGTCCGCCAGCTCGCAGATCTCCGCGAGCAGAGACAGCTTGTCGTCGGCGAACGAGATGAATCCGCCGTGGACGGCGGCGACGACGGTCCCGCCCTCGCTCGTACGGATGGTCACCGGGCCCGACTCCAGCACACCGAGCAGCGGCTGGTGGCCGGGCATGACGCCGATGTCGCCGGAGGTGGTACGCGCGATGACCAGGGTGGCCTCGCCGGACCAGACACTCCGGTCCGCGGCGACCAGCTCGACGTGCAGCTCAGCAGCCAAGGGTGGCTCCTCGGGTCACCACCCGGCGGTCGTGCCGGGTGTTGGGGTCAATTCTAGGGGGCGTGGAGAGGGGGACGGGACGGATCCCGTCCCCCTCGGGCGAGCACGGGGCTCAGGAGACGCCGAGCTCCTTGGCGTTGTTCTTGAGGTCCTCAAGACCACCGCACATGAAGAACGCCTGCTCCGGGAAGTGGTCGAACTCACCGTCGCAGATCGCGTTGAACGCGGCGATCGACTCGTCGAGCGGAACGTCCGAACCGTCCACGCCGGTGAACTGCTTCGCCGCGTGGGTGTTCTGGGACAGGAAGCGCTCGACACGGCGGGCGCGGTGGACAACGAGCTTGTCCTCCTCGCTCAGCTCGTCGATACCGAGGATCGCGATGATGTCCTGGAGGTCCTTGTACTTCTGCAGGATTCCCTTGACGCGCGTGGCGGCGTCGTAGTGGTCCTGCGCGATGTAGCGCGGGTCCAGGATCCGGGACGTGGAGTCCAGCGGGTCCACGGCCGGGTAGATGCCCTTCTCGGAGATCGGACGGGAGAGAACCGTCGTCGCGTCGAGGTGGGCGAAGGTGGTGGCCGGGGCCGGGTCGGTCAGGTCGTCCGCGGGGACGTAGATCGCCTGCATCGAGGTGATCGAGTGACCACGGGTCGACGTGATGCGCTCCTGGAGGAGACCCATCTCGTCGGCCAGGTTCGGCTGGTAACCCACCGCGGACGGCATGCGGCCGAGCAGGGTCGAGACCTCGGAGCCGGCCTGCGTGAAGCGGAAGATGTTGTCGATGAAGAACAGCACGTCCTGCTTCTGCACATCGCGGAAGTACTCCGCCATGGTCAGACCGGCGAGGGCCACACGGAGACGGGTGCCCGGGGGCTCGTCCATCTGGCCGAAGACAAGGGCGGTCTTGTCGAGGACGCCCGAGTCCTCCATCTCCGCGATGAGGTCGTTGCCCTCACGCGTACGCTCACCGACACCGGCGAACACGGAAACACCCTCGTGCAGCTTCGCCACACGCATGATCATTTCCTGGATCAGAACGGTCTTGCCGACACCGGCACCACCGAACAGGCCGATCTTTCCACCCTTGACGTACGGGGTGAGAAGGTCGACGACCTTCAGGCCGGTCTCGAACATCTCGGTCTTCGACTCGAGCTGGTCGAACGCCGGGGCCTTGCGGTGGATGGACCAGCGCTCGCCGACCTCGGACTCGGCCTCGGGCTCGTTCAGGATCTGACCCAGCGTGTTGAACACGCGACCCTTGGTGACGTCACCGACGGGCACCGTGATGCCGTCGCCGGTGTCGACCACGGGGGCCTGGCGGACCAGACCGTCGGTGGGCTGCATCGAGATCGTACGGACGATGCCGTCACCGAGGTGCTGCGCGACCTCGAGGGTCAGCGTCTTGAGCGCGCCCTCCTCGGCCGGGTCGGCGACCTGGACGTGCAGGGCGTTGTAGATCTCCGGCATCGCGTCGACGGGGAACTCCACGTCGACGACCGGGCCGATGACCCGGGCGACGCGGCCCGTGGCGGCGGCCGTCTCAACAGAGGTCGTCATTACTTGTCACTCCCCGCGGTCGCGTCGGCCAGGGCTGCGGTGCCACCGACGATCTCGCTGATTTCCTGGGTGATTTCGGCCTGGCGGGCCGCGTTGGCAAGTCGGGAGAGGTTGTTGATCAAGTCTCCCGCGTTGTCGGTGGCCGACTTCATCGCGCGGCGCGTGGCGGCGTGCTTGGAGGCAGCCGACTGGAGCAGCGCGTTGTAGATACGGCTCTCGACGTAGCGCGGCAGAAGGGCGTCGAGGACGTCCTCCGCCGACGGCTCGAAGTCGTACAGCGGGCGGAGGGTGTCCGGCTCGCCGGCCTCCTTCGCCACCTCGTCGAGGCTGAGGGGCAGCAGCCGGGCCTCGATCGCCGTCTGGGTCATCATCGAGACGAACTCGGTGTAGACGATGTGGAGCTCGTCCACACCACCCTCGGCCGTGTCCTTCTCGATCGCCTCGATCAGCGGTGCCGCGATCTTCTTGGCGTCCGCGTACGTGGGCTCGTCCGTGAAGCCGGTCCACGTGTCGCTCAGCTTCCGCTCACGGAAGTTGAAGTGCGCCACACCACGGCGGCCGACGACATAGATGTCGACCGCGCGGCCCTCGCCCTCCAGCTTCGCGATGAGCTGCTCCGCCGCCCTGATGGCGTTGGAGTTGAAGGCACCGGCCAGACCGCGGTCGCTCGAGAGGAGCAGGACCGCGGCACGGCTCGGGTTCTCCGCCTCGGTGGTCAGCGGGTGCTTGTCGTTCGCACCCGTGGCCACCGCCGTGACCGCGCGCGTGAGCTCGGTCGCGTACGGAGTCGACGCCTGCACCTTGCGCTGCGCCTTGACGACACGCGAGGCGGCGATCATCTCCATCGCCTTGGTGATCTTCTTCGTCGCGGTGACGGATTTGATGCGACGCTTGTAGACCCGGAGCTGCGCTCCCATGAGTCAGGTCCCTTCCGTCGTCACTTCGAGACGTTGACGGCGGGAGCGTCCGCGCCGAGCAGCTTGCCGTCAGAGGTCTCGAACTGCTGCTTGAACTCCGCGATGGCGTCGGCGACGGCGGTCAGCGTGTCGTCCGACATCTTCTTGCCCTCACGGATGGAGGTCATGAGACCGGAGTGGTTCTGGCGCAGGTACGCCAGGAGCTCGGCCTCGAAGCGACGGATGTCGGCGACCGGAACGTCGTCCATCTTGCCGGTGGTGCCGGCCCAGACGGAGACGACCTGGTTCTCGGTGGGCATCGGCTGGTACTGAGCCTGCTTGAGCAGCTCGACCATGCGCTGACCACGCTCCAGCTGCGCCTTCGAGGCAGAGTCCAGGTCGGAACCGAAGGCCGCGAAGGCCTCCAGCTCACGGAACTGGGCCAGGTCCACGCGGAGGCGACCGGCGATCTGCTTCATGGCCGGGTGCTGGGCGGAGCCACCGACTCGGGAGACCGAGATACCGACGTTCAGGGCCGGACGCTGGCCGGCGTTGAACAGGTCGGACTCCAGGAAGCACTGGCCGTCGGTGATGGAGATGACGTTGGTCGGGATGAACGCGGAGACGTCGTTGGCCTTCGTCTCGACGATCGGCAGACCGGTCATCGAACCCGCGCCCAGCTCGTCCGAGAGCTTCGCGCAGCGCTCGAGGAGACGGGAGTGCAGGTAGAAGACGTCACCCGGGTAGGCCTCACGGCCCGGCGGGCGGCGCAGCAGCAGCGACACGGCGCGGTAGGCGTCGGCCTGCTTCGACAGGTCGTCGAAGACGATCAGGACGTGCTTGCCCTGGTACATCCAGTGCTGACCGATGGCGGAACCGGTGTACGGCGCCAGGTACTTGAAGCCGGCCGGGTCGGACGCCGGGGCGGCGACGATCGTCGTGTACTCGAGCGCGCCGGCCTCTTCCAGGGCGCCGCGAACGGACGCGATGGTCGAGCCCTTCTGGCCGATGGCGACGTAGATGCAGCGGACCTGCTTGTTCACGTCGCCCGAGCGCCAGTTGTCGCGCTGGTTGATGATCGTGTCGACGCACAGAGCGGTCTTGCCGGTCTGACGGTCACCGATGATCAGCTGACGCTGACCACGGCCGACCGGCGTCATGGCGTCGACGGCCTTGTAGCCGGTCTCCATCGGCTCGTGCACCGACTTACGGGCCATAACGCCCGGGGCCTGCAGCTCGAGGGCGCGGCGGCCCTCGGTCGCGATCTCGCCGAGACCGTCGATCGGGTTACCGAGCGGGTCGACGACGCGACCCAGGTAGCCCTCACCGACACCGACGGAGAGGACCTCGCCGGTGCGCTGCACCGACTGACCCTCCTCGATGCCGCTGAACTCGCCGAGGACGATTGCACCGATCTCGCGCTCTTCGAGGTTCAGCGCGAGACCGAGGGTCCCGTCCTCGAACTTCAGCAGCTCGTTCGCCATGGCCGAGGGAAGACCCTCGACCTTCGCGATGCCGTCACCGGCCAGGCTGACCGTGCCGACCTCCTCGCGCGAGGCCGCGTCCGGCTGGTACGACTGGACGAAGGTGTCCAGCGCGTCCCGGATCTCCTCCGGCCGGATCGTGAGCTCCGCCATCTGGGTTCCCTGCTCTCCTTGTTGGGCCCGAAGTTTCTTAAGGGGTCTGGGGGCCGACCCCCAGGAATCTTCTGCAATCTCTGCACGGCCCAACCGGGCCGCTTGTCATGCTGTGTTGCTGTGCTGCTGTGGTCGCTGCCGTCAGCCGGCCAGTCGACGGGTCGCCTCGCCGAGGCGCTCCGCGATGGAACCGTCGATGACCTCGTCGCCGACGCGCACCGTGATCCCGCCGAGGACCGCGGGGTCCACGTCCAGGTTCAGGTGCATCTCGCGGCCGTACAGCTTCGCCAGTACGGCACCGAGGCGCTGCTTCTGCCGGTCCGACAGCGGCACCGCCGAGGTGACGACGGCGACCATCCGGTCCCGGCGCGCCGCGGCGAGCTTGGACAGGGACTCGAGTCCCGCTTCCAGGCTACGTCCCCGGGGCTGGGTCACCAGACGGACGACCAGACGCTCGGTGGTCGCGTGGGCCTTGCCGCCGAGCAGGCTGCGGAGCAGCGTGCCCTTCGCGGTGGCCGTGGCGGCCTTGTCCGTCAGCGCCGAGCGGAGCTCGTTGCTGGAGGACACGATCCGGCCGAACCGGAACAGCTCGTCCTCGACGTCGTCGAGTGCGCCCGCCTTCTGCGCCGCGGTGAGGTCGGCGGTGTTCGCCAGCTCCTCGGCCGCGTCGACCAGGTCGCGCGAGCGCGACCAGCGGGAGCGGACCATGCCCGAGACCAGGTCGACGGTCTCGCCGCCCACCTGACCGCGCAGGAGTCGCTGCGCGAGCTCGGCCTTGGCCTCACCCGGCTGCGCGGGGTCGGTCAGGACCCGGCGCAGCGACACCTCGCGGTCGAGCAGCGCGGTGACGGCGGCCAGCTCGTCCGCGAGCTTCGTCGCGTCGACCGGCGTGTTGTCGGTCAGCGCGTCGAGGGACTCGCGGGCGGCGGACAGTGCCTCGCGGCTCGCTCCGTTCATCGGACAGCCTCCGCCTTCTCCTCGAGCTCGTCGAGGAAGCGGTCGATGGTGCGGCTCTGGCGGGCGGTGTCCTCGAGGGACTCGCCGACCAGCTTGCCGGCCAGGTCGGTGGCGAGCTTGCCGACGTCCTGACGCAGCGACGCGGAAGCGGCCTTGCGGTCGGCCTCGATCTGCGCGTGGCCGGCCGCGATGATCTCCTCGCGCTGGCGCTGGCCTTCCGCCTTCATCTCCTGGATGATCGCGGTGCCCTGCTCCGTCGCCTCCTGGCGAAGACGCGCGGCCTCGTGGCGGGCCTCGGCGAGCTGGGCCTTGTACTGCTCCAGCACACTCTGAGCCTCGATCTGGGCCGATTCGGCCTTCTCGATGCCACCCTCGATGGCCTCGCGACGCTCGACCAGAACCTTGTTGATGTTCGGGAGGAGCTTCTTGGCGAGGAAGCCGAAGACGATGACGAAGGCGATCAGGCCGATGACGAGCTCGTCGAGATGCGGGATGAGCGGGGGCTGCTCCTCCGCCGCTTCCGCAAGAAGCAGAGCGTTCACATCAGTGCCTTCCGTAAAAAGAATCGGGCAGTCGGTCCGGCTTACTTGTAGACGAAGCCCATGACGATGCCGATGAGGGCGAGCGCCTCACAGAAGGCGAAACCCATGATCTGGTTGGTGCGGATCAGGCCGGCAGCCTCGGGCTGACGGGCGAGGGCCTGGGTGCCGTTACCGAAGATGATGCCGACGCCGACGCCGGGGCCGATGGCCGCGAGGCCGTAGCCGATGGAGGCGACGTTTCCGTTGACGGCGGCGAGAGTCTCGAGAGCGGACATGCCGGTTCTTCCTTCTCTTTCAAGGACCCGGTGGGGGTTGGCCACCGGACGACTGTTGGTTGGGGGTGTGGTGCTTGGCTGGCCGGGCCGGCTCAGTGGTGCTCGGAGAGCGCGCCCTGGACGTAGCTGCAGGCCAGGAGGACGAAGACGTACGCCTGGACGGCCTGGATGAAGAGCTCGAAGGCAGTCATGATCAGGACCATCACGAACGAGGCGCCGGCGTAGACGAAGCCCAGGCCGTTCATGAGGTACCAGGTGGCCAGCGAGAACATCACGATGAGCAGGTGACCGGCGAACATGTTCGCGAACAGTCGGACCGCGTGCGTGAAGGGCCGGATGATCAGGTTCGAGAAGAACTCGAGGAGCATGATGAGCGGGAGGATCGCACCCAGGGACTTGTCGTACCCGAGGATGTTCTTCCAGCCGCCGGCGAAGCCGTGCTTCTTGAAGGTCAGCGCCACCCACATCACGTAGACGATCAGTGCGAGGGCCGCCGGGAAGGCGATCAGCGAGGTGACCGGGAACTGGGCGACCGGAATGATCGACCACAGGTTCATGATCCACACGAAGAAGAACAGCGACACCATGAAGGGGACGTACTTCTCGCCGTCCTTCTTGCCGATGATCTCGTAGACGATGCCGCGGCGCACGAAGTCGTAACCGGCCTCGCCGACCATCTGCATCTTGCCGGGGATCAGCTTGGGCTTGTTGAAGGCGGCCCAGAAGAACCCGACAACCACGAGCGAGCCCAGGACCGCGAGCAGCATGGGCTTCGTCAGCTCGAAGCTTCCCCACGTGGCGATCGGCTCGTACATGAACGTGTGCAGGCCCGGCGCCGGGAAGCCACATCCAGAGAAGATGTGGCAATCCGGGTCGAAGGCAAGCGTCTGGTCAGCACTCACCGCGGGCTCCTTCAGCGTGGCGCATAGGTACGGCAACCTCGTTGTGTCGGCGCGGCGCGCAGCCGCGGGTCGGCACTGGACTGGTCTTACGGATAAGGGGGCGGCGGTTCGGCATCGAGCCTCTCGCTGGGACAGGCGCCGTTTCGGATGCCCGCGTCCGCAGTGCCGCAGTTGGCACCGGACGATAGCAGGAAGCCGAACGCGGCTTTATCCCGGCCCTACCCTTCACGACTTGGACCCCGTGTTTCCGGGGTCGATGTACGTGATCTTGGCCTTCATGTAGGCCCGGGCCTGTGCGGCGACCCACACCACGGTCGTCGCGAGCAGCGTGAAGGCGAAGGCCTTGAAGTCGAACAGCGTCGTGTCCTTCAGCAAGGCCAGGAAGATGAAGAGCACCAGCAGCTGGGCCGTGTAGAGCATCAGCCCCATGGCCTGGAAGAGGTGCGGAAGCGACTTCGCCGTCCGCTGGAGCACCAGCAGCCCGATCCCCATGAAGAGGAGGACCACCAGGGTGCCGACGACGGCGCCGATCGCACCCTTGCCACCGGCGACCACCCCGCTGATGACCGTGGCGATGGCGCCGACGGCTGCGCTGGGTACGGCGGCGTGCAGAAGGATGCGTGCGTCGTTCGACGGCATGGCGGTGTCTCCGCTTGCTCTGGAGGGGGCGATGGTGTCGTCATGGACGAGCGTAAGCCCGGTCCGAGGTGGGTCTCGGGGCCAACAGACCGTCGCACTACGGTCTTTCGGCACTGTCGCCGGGTCTCGTGAACCGTATCACAAACTATTTGAATAGGTCTTTACCCATACGGTGTGCCAACAGTCACACATGAGAGTTACCCCGCGCGTGTGTGCGCGACAGTGAGGCACCTTGTGTGCTATTGGCCCCGGATGGGGCTTTCGTCAACCGCGCGCCCCGGCCTTACTCCTGTCGGAGAAGCGCGAACGGTGACCGATGGCGGTCGCCCCGTTGACCCCGGCGGACACGGGCTCCCGCTCCTCCTCGGCCCCCTCGGCCCCTTCCGCCTCTGCGGACGCGGCGGCCTCCGCCGGCACGGCGGCCGGCTTGCGGCGGCGGTAGCGCGGCGGGACGACGGACTGGGCCCAGCGCGGGGCGCGCGGCGTGAACCGCGGCAGCAGGAGCAGCACCAGGCCGATCGCGCTCAGCGCGACGACCCCGAGGACGATCCACATCGAGGTCGAGTGGACCGAGTAGGCCAGCGTGCCGAAGGCGATGAGCGCCGACCAGAAGTACATGATCAGAACCGCGCGGCTGTGCGAGTGGCCGATCTCCAGGAGCCGGTGGTGCAGGTGCCCGCGGTCGGCCGCGAACGGCGACTGGCCCTTCCACGTACGGCGCACGATCGCGAGGACCAGGTCGGCCATGGGGATCGCGATGATCGTCAGCGGCAGCACGAGCGGGATGAAGACGGGCAGGGCCGCGTGGGTGGCCTCACGGGTCGAGCCCTCGAAGAGCTTCAGTACGTCCGGGTCGACCTGGCCGGTGATCGAGATGGCGGAGGCCGCCAGGACCAGACCGATCAGCATCGAGCCCGAGTCGCCCATGAAGATCCGCGCCGGGTGCATGTTGTGCGGCAGGAAGCCCAGGCACATGCCCATGAGGATCGCGGCGAAGAGGGTCGCGGGGGCGGCCGCCTCGATCGTGTAGCCGTACCAGAGGCGGTACGCGTACAGGAAGAAGGCCGCGGCGGCGATGCAGACCATGCCGGCGGCGAGGCCGTCGAGGCCGTCGACGAAGTTCACGGCGTTGATGGTGAGGACCACCAGGGCGACCGTCAGGAGCGTGCCCTGCCAGGGCGTGAGGGCGACCGTGCCGACGCCGGGGATCGGCAGCCACAGGATCGTCAGACCCTGCGCGACCATCACGCCCGCCGAGATCATCTGCGCGCCCAGCTTGATGAGCGCGTCCAGCTCGAACTTGTCGTCGAGGACGCCGATCAGCCAGATCAGCGCGGCGCCGGAGAGCAGCGCGCGGGGCTCGTTGGACAGCTCGAAGACGCTGTTCAGGTTCTGCAGGTGGTCGGCGACGAGGAGTCCCGCGCACAGCCCGAAGAACATGGCGATGCCACCGAGCCGCGGAGTCGGTTCTCGGTGTACGTCGCGGGCGCGGATCTCCGGCATCGCCCCGGTGGCGATGGCGAACTTCCGCACCGGACCGGTGAGCAGATAGGTCACCGCGGCCGTGACACAGAGCGTCAGCAGGTAATCACGCACGGGCTGCCCCACAGGAATCGCTGGCCATCTCAGCCCCACACCCTAGCCGTGCCGTCCATGTGCTTGGAGACACCCGTGCCCCCGGAACGGTTGCGCTCGGGCTCCCGTCAGGGCCCATACGGGGGAAATCGGGAGGTCAGCTCCCGTACTTCCGCGCGTACCCGGGCCGTTTCCCCGGCGTCATCGCGCAACGCGACGGTGAACAGTGCGGCAATTCTCGCCATCTCCGGAGCACCCATCCCCTGCGTGGTGACGGCGGCGGTGCCGAGCCGGATCCCGCGGCCCTCCCCGTAGGGCAGGGCGCAGGTGTCGAGCACCATGCCGGCGGCGGCGAGCCGGGCGCGGGCGGTGCGGCCGTCGACGCCGAGGGGCGCCGGGTCGGCGGTGATGAGGTGCGTGTCCGTCCCGCCGGTGGTGAGCGCGAAGCCCTCGGCGGCGAGCGCGGACGCGAGGACCTGCGCGTGCTCGACCACCTGATGGGCGTACTCGGTGAACGCCGGGGTGGACGCCTCGCCGAAGGCCACCGCCTTCGCCGCGATCGTGTGCATCTGGGCGCCGCCCTGGGTGAACGGGAACACCGCCCGGTCGATCCGCTCCGCGAGCTCCTCGCCGCACAGCACCATTCCGCCGCGCGGCCCGCGCAGCACCTTGTGCGTCGTCGCGCACACCACGTCGGCGTACGGGACGGGGCTGGGGGCCGCTCCCCCGGCGACGAGCCCGATGGGATGGGCGGCGTCGGCGATCAGATACGCCCCGACCTCGTCGGCGATCTCGCGGAAGACCGCGTAGTCGAGGTGGCGGGGGTACGAGATCGACCCGCAGACGATCGCCTTGGGGCGGTGGTGGCGGGCGAGCGCGGCGACCTGCTCGTAGTCGACGAGCCCGGTGTCGGCGTCGACGCCGTAGGGCACGAAGTCGAACCACCGGCCGGAGAAATTGGCGGGCGAACCGTGCGTGAGGTGCCCCCCGTGGTTCAGGCCCATGGCCAGAACCGTGTCACCGGGCCTGAGAAGGGCCGCGTACGCCGCCAGGACGGCCGAGGAGCCGGAGTGGGCCTGTACGTTCGCGTGGTCGGCTCCGAAGAGCGCGGTGGCCCGCTGGACGGCGATCCGCTCGGCGGCGTCGGCGTACTCGCAGCCGCCGTGGTGCCGGGCGCCCGGATAGCCCTCGGCGTACTTGTTGGCGAGGGGGGAGCCGAGGGCGGCGAGAACGGCGCGCGAGGTGAAGTTCTCGGCCGCGATCAGCTGCAGGCTGTCGGCCTGCCGCCGCGCCTCGCCGAGCAGCACGTCGGCGATCTCGGGGTCCTGCCGGCGCAGGACGTCGAGTTCCTCATCGGGGGGCGCGGTGACGGACATGGCTGACTCCGGACGTGGAGGGGTGTCAGCACCAATGTAGGCAGCGGCACCCCACCCCGCCTGTCGACTCCTCTCGACGCGCCCCTCGCACCGCTCGGCCCCGGGGGGCCTCACGGGCTTCGGGACGCTGCGGCGGCCTCCGACCGCCGGACGTGGCTCGGGCCGTCGGCGTGGCCGAGGCGCCCGCCCGGGCCGTCAGCGCTTGGCCGAGACGCCCGTCAGGGCCGTGACCACCGGATCCAGTGCCTGGTTGATCTCGTCCCCGATCGAGCGGAAGAACGTGATCGGGGCTCCGTACGGGTCGTTGACCTCGTCGGCGTCCACCGAGGGGGCCAGGAGCCACCCGCGTAGAGCCGCTGCCGCACGGACCAGGGCACGCGCGCGTTCCACCATGCCCTCGTCGCGCGGGTCCGGCAGGGTCGCGGGGTCGATCGCGCGGACCAGGCGGGTGAACTCCTTCAGGGTGAAGGTGCGCAGGCCCGCCGAGTGGCCCATCGAGATGACCTGCGCCCGGTGGTCGCGGGTCGCGGTCAGGACGAGGTCGGCGCGGATGACGTGCTCGTCGAGGAGCTCGCGGCCCACGAAGCCGCTGTAGTCCGCGCCGAAGTCGGCGAGGACCAGTTCCGCGTTGGTCTCCATCGGGGCGCCCTCGTGGCCCCAGGTGCCCGCGCTCTCCACGATCAGGCCGCCGCCGAGGGGGTCGCCGAGGCGGACGCTCAGGGCGTGGCGGGTCAGCCGTTCGGTGATCGGCGAGCGGCAGACGTTGCCGGTGCTGACGTGGAGGATGCGGAAGGTGCTGCTGTCGTCGAACCCCGCTATGCCACGCCCCTCAGGGGCGGTCAACTGGCCACCTCGAGGTCGGGTACGACCTTCCGGAGCTCCTCCGGGGAGAGCGCGCCCTCGCGCAGCAGCACCGGCACCTTGCCCGTGACGTCGACGATGGACGAGGGGACGATCCCGGGGGTCGGGCCGCCGTCGAGGTAGACGGAGACGGAGTCGCCGAGCATGCCCTGCGCCGCGTCGCAGTCCTCCGGCGCGGGGTGGCCGGTGAGGTTGGCCGAGGAGACGGCCATCGGGCCGACCTCGGTGAGCAGTTCGATCGCGACCGGGTGCAGCGGCATCCGGATGGCGACGGTGCCCCGGCTGTCGCCGAGGTCCCACTGGAGGGACGGCTGGTGCTTGGCGACGAGGGTGAGCGCGCCGGGCCAGAAGGCGTCGACGAGCTCCCAGGCCTGCTCGGAGAAGTCGGTGACCAGGCCGTGGAGGGTGTTCGGGGAGCCGATGAGCACGGGCGTGGGCGTGTTGCGGCCGCGGCCCTTGGCGGCGAGCAGGTCGCCGACGGCCTCGCTGCTGAAGGCGTCCGCCCCGATCCCGTACACGGTGTCGGTGGGCAGCACGACCAGCTCGCCCCGGCGGACGGCGGACGCGGCCTCGCGCAGACCGGTCACGCGGTCGGTCGACTCGTTGCAGTCGTATCGCCGTGCCATCAGTTCCGGGCCTCCTCGTACACGTCGTGCTTGGTCATGGCATCGCCTTGCGGGCGGTCGCGAAGCGCGGCCGGTTGTTCAGGTCGGGGTGGTCGGCGGCGTCGACCCAGCCGGCCTCCTCGTTGAAGATCCACGGCACCTGGCCGCCCTGCGTGTCGGCGTGCTCGACGACGACGAGTCCCCCGGGCCGCAGCAGCCGGTGTGCCGTGCGCTCCAGGCCGCGGATGAAGTCGAGGCCGTCCTCGCCGGAGAAGAGCGCCATCTCCGGGTCGTGGTCGCGGGCCTCGGGCGCCACGTACTCCCACTCGGTGAGCGGGATGTACGGCGGGTTGGAGACGACCAGGTCGACCTGGCCGTCGAGCTCCGGCAGCGAGGTGAGCGCGTCGCCCTCGTGCAGCGTGACGCGGGAGCCCTCGACGTTCTTCCGGGTCCACGCGAGCGCGTCCTCGGACAGCTCCACGGCGTGCACGCGCGAGCGCGGCACCTCCTGGGCGAGCGCGAGCGCGATGGCCCCGGAGCCGGTGCACAGGTCGACGATGAGCGGTTCGACGACGTCCATGGCGCGTACGGCGTCTATGGCCCAGCCGACGACCGACTCGGTCTCCGGGCGGGGCACGAAGACACCGGGCCCCACCTGGAGCTCCAGGTAGCGGAAGAACGCCCGCCCGGTGATGTGCTGGAGCGGCTCGCGCGCCTCGCGGCGGGCGACGGCCTCCCAGTAGCGGGCGTCGAAGTCCGCGTCCTTGACGTTGTGCAGCTCCCCCCGCTTGACGCCGTGCACGAACGCGGCGAGCTCCTCGGCGTCGAAACGCGGTGAGGGAACGCCGGCGTCGGCCAGCCGCTGGGTGGCCTGGGCCACCTCGGCAAGCAGCAGGTTCACGCTGGTCCTCCGTGGTGCGGGGTGGGGCTTGAGGGGGGCCTTACGCTGCGACGGGCTTCGTCCGCCTCACGCGGCGGCGAGCTTCGCCGCCGAGTCGGCGTCGACGCAGGCCTGGATCATGGCGTCCAGGTCGCCGTCGAGCACCTGGTCCAGGTTGTACGCCTTGAAGCCGACGCGGTGGTCCGAGATCCGGTTCTCCGGGAAGTTGTACGTGCGGATCTTCTCGGAGCGGTCGACGGTGCGGACCTGGCTGCGGCGGGCGTCGGCGGCCTCGGCCTCGGCCTTCTCCTGCGCGGCGGCGAGGAGCCGGGAGCGCAGGATGCGCATGGCCTGCTCCTTGTTCTGGAGCTGGCTCTTCTCGTTCTGGCAGGAGGCGACGATGCCGGTCGGCAGGTGGGTGATGCGGACCGCGGAGTCCGTGGTGTTGACCGACTGGCCGCCGGGGCCGGACGAGCGGTAGACGTCGATGCGCAGGTCGTTGGCGTGGATCTCGACGTCGACCTCCTCGGCCTCGGGCGTGACGAGCACGCCGGCGGCGGAGGTGTGGATGCGGCCGGCGGACTCGGTGGCGGGCACGCGCTGGACGCGGTGCACCCCGCCCTCGTACTTGAGCCGGGCCCAGACGCCCTGGCCGGGCTCGGTCGCGCCGTTGCCGCCCTTGGTCTTCACGGCGACCTGGACGTCCTTGTAGCCGCCGAGCTCGGACTCGGTGGCGTCGATGATCTCGGTCTTCCAGCCGACGCGCTCGGCGTACCGCAGGTACATCCGGAGGAGGTCACCGGCGAAGAGGGCGGACTCGTCGCCGCCCGCGCCCGCCTTGATCTCCAGGATGACGTCCTTGTCGTCGCTGGGGTCGCGCGGAACGAGGAGCAGGCGGAGCTTGTCGGTGAGCTCCTCGCGCTGCTTCTCCAGTTCCTTGACCTCGGCGGCGAAGTCGGGGTCGTCGTGCATCAGCTCGCGCGCCGTCTCGATGTCGTCACCGGTCTGCTTCCAGGAGCGGTAGGTGGCGACGATCGGGGTCAGCTCGGCGTAGCGCTTGTTGAGCTTGCGCGCGTTCGCCTGATCGGCGTGGACCGAAGGGTCCGCGAGCTTGGTCTCAAGGTCGGCGTGCTCGCCGACCAGTTCCTCGACCGCCTCGAACATCGGGGGCTCCTGGGTTTTCGTGGGTTGCTACGGGACGGCAAAGCGCCGGTCCCGGCCACCCCCGCACGGGGGCAGCCGAAGACCGGCGCAGTGGCTCGCTACTTGGCGGAGCCGGCAGCCTTGCCGAAGCGGGCCTCGAAGCGGGCCACGCGGCCGCCGGTGTCGAGGATCTTCTGCTTGCCCGTGTAGAACGGGTGGCACTCGGAGCAGACCTCGGCACGGATGGTGCCCTCGGTCAGGGTGCTACGGGTGGTGAACGACGCGCCACAGGTGCAGCTGACCTGGGTCTCGACGTACTCGGGGTGGATCTCGCGCTTCAAGGTGTCTCCTAGTTTCGGGAGGGCTCCGGGTCGCCGCCGCGGGTTGCGGACAGCGTGAACCGGGGCCGACGTACCAGTCTGCCAGGACCGGCCGCATCTCCCAAAACGGGGGTCGGCCCGGAGGTATTCCCGGGCTCGTCCGCCGGTCGTCCCACGACGTCCGCCGGTCACCGCACGACGCCGTCGGTCACTGCACGACGCCGTCGGCCTTGCCGGTGGCGGTGTCCTTCGTGGCCGACGCGGGGATCGGCAGGTCGCTCTTGAGGGCCTTCCAGACCTGTGCGGCCTTGGCTTCGAGGGGGACGACGCGGTTGGGGTCCCGGGGGTCGTACTCGACGGGCAGGGTGACCATGTGGACGTTCCGGGCGCCGATGCCGGAGAGTCCCTTGGCGAAGCCCATCAGCTCCTGCACCGAGTCGAGCTCGGAGTCGGGCGTGATGGCCTTGGTGGCGGCGTCGGCGAGTCCGTACAGCTTCGTCGGGTTCGTGAGCGCGCCGACGCCCTTGACCTGCTCGATGAAGGCCTTCATGAAGGCCTGCTGGAGCTGGATGCGGCCGAGGTCGCTGCCGTCGCCGATGCTCTTGCGGGTGCGGACGAGGCCGAGGGACTGCTCGCCGTCGAGGGTGTGCGTGCCCGGTGCGAGGTCGAGGTGGCTCTTGTCGTCCTTGATGGCCTGCGTGGTGGTGATCTCGACGCCGCCGAGCTCGTCGATGAGCTTCTTGAAGCCGGTGAAGTCGACCTCGATGTAGTGGTCCATGCGGATGCCGGACATGGACTCGACGGTCTTGACGGCGCAGGCGGGGCCGCCGACCTCGTAGGCGGTGTTGAACATGACCCGCCGCTCGCCGGGGACGGCGGTCCCCTGTGCGTCGGTGCAGGAGGGCCGGGTGACGAGGGTGTCGCGGGGTATGGAGACCACGCCGGCCTTCTTGTGGCCCTCGTAGACGTGCACGACCATCGCGGTGTCGGAGCGGGCGCCGCCCTCGTCCTTGCCGTAGGCGCCGTTGTCGCCGGAGCGGGAGTCGGAGCCGAGGACGAGGATGTCGAGGGAGCCGTTGTCGACGTTCTCGGGGCGCTCCTCGCCGAGCTGGGCGTTGATGTCGACACCCTTGAGGTTGCCGTCGAGCTTGAAGTAGACGTAGCCGAGTCCGGCGCCGCCGAGGACGAGAACCGCGGCGGCCCCCGATATGAGGATCGGCGCCGTGCGCCGCTTGGCGGGCCGCTTGCGGCGCCGGCCTCGGCCCCCGCCGCGTGCGCGGCCGGTCTTGCTCTGCTCGGTCATCGTCTTCCCTCAGCCCTAGGATTCACCTTCTGTGACGGCGAAGCAGCCGAAAGGGTTGCATATGGGCCTGTGAGGTTTGGGTGAGCTTCTCCCGGAAACAGCACTGCGCCCACCGTGCGGAACACGGTGGGCGCAGTGGTTTACGCAGGTCACGACGGGGTTACGGGATCTGAGCCCGGCTCTCGTCGTGTGACGCGGCTCTCGCGTCAGTCGTTGTTGCCGGCTCCAGGAGTGGTCTTCTGGATCTGGAGCAGGAACTCGCCGTTCGACTTCGTCTGCTTCATCTTGTCGAGCAGCAGCTCGATCGCCTGCTGCTGGTCGAGCGCGTGGAGCACGCGACGCAGCTTCCAGGTGATGGAGAGCTCGTCGCTGCCGAGGAGGATCTCCTCCTTGCGCGTGCCCGAGGCGTCGACGTCGACGGCCGGGAAGATGCGCTTGTCGGCGAGCTTCCGGTCGAGCTTGAGCTCCATGTTGCCGGTGCCCTTGAACTCCTCGAAGATCACCTCGTCCATCCGCGAGCCGGTGTCGACCAGCGCGGTGGCCAGGATGGTCAGCGAGCCGCCGTCCTCGATGTTGCGCGCGGCACCGAAGAAGCGCTTCGGCGGGTAGAGCGCGGTCGAGTCGACACCACCGGACAGGATGCGGCCGGAGGCGGGCGCCGCGAGGTTGTACGCGCGGCCCAGACGGGTGATCGAGTCGAGCAGGACGACCACGTCGTGACCCAGCTCCACGAGGCGCTTGGCGCGCTCGATGGCCAGCTCGGCGACGGTGGTGTGGTCCTCGGCCGGGCGGTCGAAGGTCGAGGAGATGACCTCGCCCTTGACCGACCGCTGCATGTCGGTGACCTCTTCCGGACGCTCGTCGACCAGGACGACCATCAGGTGGCACTCGGGGTTGTTGTGCGTGATCGCGTTGGCGATCGCCTGCATGATCATGGTCTTGCCGGTCTTCGGCGGGGCCACGATCAGACCGCGCTGGCCCTTACCGATGGGCGAGACGAGGTCGATGATGCGGGTGGTGAGCACGCCCGGGTCCGTCTCCAGGCGGAGGCGGTCCTGCGGGTAGAGCGGGGTCAGCTTGTTGAACTCCGGGCGGCCGCGGCCGGAGTCGGCGGCCATGCCGTTCGCGGAGTCCAGGCGGACCAGCGCGTTGAACTTCTCGCGGCGCTCGCCCTCCTTCGGCTGACGCACGGCGCCGGTGACGTGGTCACCCTTGCGCAGGCCGTTCTTGCGGACCTGGGCGAGGGAGACGTACACGTCGTTCGGGCCGGGCAGGTAGCCGGAGGTCCGGATGAACGCGTAGTTGTCGAGGATGTCCAGGATGCCCGCGACGGGGATCAGGACGTCGTCGTCGGCGACCTGCGGCTCACCGGCCTGGAAGTCGTCACGGCCACGACGGCCACGGCGGTCGCGGTAGCGGCCGCGACGGCCACGACGGCCGCCCTCGAAGTCGTCCTCGTCCTGCGGGCCGGCCTGCTGGCCACCCTGCTGGCCCTGGCCGCCCTGGCCCTGGCCCTGGCCGCCCTGGCGCTGGCGCTGGCCGCCCTGGCCACCGCCCTGCTGCTGCTCGTCGCCCTTGCGGTCGCGCTGACGGTCACGGCGGTCACGGCGGTCGCCGCGCTCCCCGCGCTCCCCGCGCTCGCCCCGCTCGCCGCGGTCACGGCGGCCACGGCCCTCGGCGCCGTCGACGGCGGCCTCGGCCTTGGCGTCGGCCTGCGGCTCGGCCTTGACCTCGCGGGTCTCGGTACGGGCCTCGGTCTTGACGACCTGGGCGGCCTCGGTCTTGGCCTCGACCTCCGGGGAACCGGCGGGCGCGGTGGCACGACGACGGCGGCGCTCACCGGCCGGGGCGTCGTCGGCGGCGGGCTGGCCCGGGATGTCGATCTGCTGCTGGGCGACGGCCTTCTCGGCCTTCTCCGCCTTGGGCGCGGCGGCCTCGGCGGTCTCGCCCGTGCGGGCCTTGGAGGTGGCGCGGCGCTTCGGCTTGGTGTCGGCGGCGTCGGCGGTCTTGGCGGGGGCGGCGGAGCCTCCGGCCTGCGCCTCCTTGATGACCTCGATCAGCTGGCTCTTGCGCATCCGCGCGGTGCCCCTGATGCCGAGGCCGGACGCGACCTGCTGCAGCTCGGCCAGGACCATGCCCTCGAGGCCGGTGCCGGAGCGGCGGCGCCGTGCGGTGCCGGTGGCACCTGCGGCGGGCGCGGCGGTGTCGACACTGCTGTCGGCAGTCACGCCCATCAGATCGGTGGTGTCGCTCACGAAGGGTCCTTCCCTGGAGCGGACGTCGGCCATCTGGCTCGGCGACCGGTTGTGCTGTCCGGCAGGGTCCTGGTTCGTGGACCGTGTCCGGGGCGGTGGTCCCGCCGGGTACGGCGGAGAGAGAACGTGCTGTGGGTCCGGCCCGAGCGCCCCCTGCTCGGCCCTCGACTCGAAAGAAGAACGAGGGGTGTCGTGCCGGTTCCGGAGCGTGCTCGAAACTGCTCAGGCAGGCTGCTCAGGCAGTTGGGGAGGCTCCCGGAAGAATGGGTGGTCCCTGATGGGGACACTCCGCACCGCTCCACAAAGAGGTCGGGTGCAGACTTGAGATTAACACTACCGGCTCCAACAAACATTCCCCCTCTCCCTCACCGGCAATCTCCTGTCCGAGGCGCTGCCCGGCGCCCCGGCCGCCACGCGCCTAGGGCGCCAGCGGCAGGACACTCGCTCCGGACGCGTCGAGGTCGAGCCGGTTCGCGGCCCAGCCCTCGCCCGCGAGGCGGGCGACCTTGTCGGCCGTCCCGTGTTCGGCCAGCGCGAGGACCGTGGGGCCCGCGCCGGAGATGACCGCGGGGACGCCGTCCGCGCGCAGCCGGTTCACCAGGGCGATGCTCTCCGGCATCGCGGGGGCCCGGTACTCCTGGTGCAGCCGGTCCTCGGTGGCCGCGAGCAGCAGCTCGGGGCGGCGGGTCAGCGCCTCGACGAGGAGGGCGGCGCGCCCGGCGTTGGCGGCGGCGTCCACGTGCGGGACGGTGCGCGGCAGGAGTCCGCGGGCGGTCTCGGTCAGTACGGGCTTTCCGGGGACGAAAACCACCGGAACGATGGAATCCGAAGGATCCATCCTGATCGCCTTGGCGGCACCGGACTCGGTCCAGGCGAGCGTGAATCCGCCGAGCAGACAGGCGGCGACGTTGTCGGGGTGGCCCTCGATCTCGGTGGCCAGCTCCAGGAGGGCGGCCTCGTCGAGCTTGGCGTCCCCGCCTATGGTCACGGCGCGGGCGGCGACGATGCCGGCGCAGATGGCGGCGGAGGAGGAGCCGAGGCCGCGGCCGTGCGGGATGCGGTTGGCGCAGACGACCTCGAGGCCGCGCGGCTGTCCGCCGAGCAGGTCGAAGGCCGTGCGCAGGGAGCGTACGAGCAGGTGGCTCTCGTCGCGCGGGAGCGTCTCGGCGCCCTCACCGGCGATGTCGACGTGCAGCCCGGAGTCGGCGACCCGGACGACGACGTCGTCGTAGAGCCCCAGCGACAGGCCGAAGGCGTCGAAGCCCGGGCCGAGGTTGGCGCTGGTGGCGGGGACGCGCACCCGTACGGCGGCGGCGCGGAACGCTGGACCGGCCATCGCTCGTTGACTCTCCTTGATTGCGAAAACGGTGTTTCGGACAACGGGTATTGCAAGAGAAGTACTCGGGGACCCGGGCCCGGGGGGCCGTTTCGGCCGCGGCGGCGACAACGGCAACGACACCGCGCATATGCGTCGGGGCGGGTTCGGTACAGCCTATCGAAGGAAGGTTCTGTGGCGACATAGGGCGCACAGGAGGCGCACGATGCGTGTCGCGAGCAATCCTGTGCGCCTATGTAGGTTCCTGATCGGGTTTCACCCGATCAGGAACCGGCGGGCCTTGCCTGTTTTCAGGCCAGGGCCCGTTTCAAGCCAGGTTCTGCTTTCAGGCCAGATTCTGCTTCAGGCCGGGTTCTGCTTTCAGGCCAGACCGAGGCGCTCGGCGGCGGCCGCGGCGTCGACCGGGACGGTGACCGGCTGCGGCGCGCCGGCGACGGCCCAGTCGGGGTCCTTGAGGCCGTTGCCGGTGACGGTGCAGACGATCCGCTGGCCGGGGTCGACCTTGCCCTGCGCGGCGGCCTTCAGGAGGCCGGCGACCGAGGCGGCCGAGGCGGGCTCGACGAAGACGCCCTCCTGAGCGGCCAACAGGCGGTAGGCCTGCAGGATCTCACGGTCCGTCACCTCGTCGATGAAGCCGCCCGACTCGTCGCGCGCGGCGATCGCGTAGTCCCACGAGGCCGGGTTGCCGATGCGGATCGCGGTGGCGATCGTCGACGGGTCCTTGACGACCTCGCCGCGCACGAGCGGGGCGGAGCCGGAGGCCTGGAAGCCCCACATGCGCGGGCGGTGGGTGGCGAGACCGTCGGCGGCGTACTCGCGGTACCCCTTCCAGTACGCCGTGATGTTGCCGGCGTTGCCGACGGGCAGGACGTGGATGTCGGGGGCGTCGCCCAGCATGTCCACGATCTCGAACGCGGCGGTCTTCTGGCCCTCGATGCGGACCGGGTTGACCGAATTGACCAGCGCCACCGGGTAGTTCTCGGAGAGGCTACGGGCCAGGGTCAGGCAGTCGTCGAAGTTGCCGTCGACCTGGAGGATCTTCGCGCCGTGCACGAGGGCCTGGCCCATCTTGCCGAGCGCGATCTTGCCCTGCGGCACGAGGACGGCGGAGACCATCCCGGCGCGGACCGCGTAGGCGGCGGCGGACGCCGAGGTGTTGCCGGTGGACGCGCAGATGACGGCCTGCGCGCCCTCCTCCTTGGCCTTCGAGATGGCCATGGTCATGCCCCGGTCCTTGAAGGAGCCGGTGGGGTTGGCGCCCTCGACCTTGAGGTGCACCTCGCAGCCCGTGCGCTCGGAGAGGACCTGAGCGGGAACGAGCGGCGTACCGCCCTCACGGAGCGTGACGACCGGCGTCGTGTCCGTGACCGGAAGGCGGTCCCGGTACTCCTCGATGATGCCGCGCCACTGGTGGGTGCCCTTGGTGGTCATGGGTCCTTACTCCCCTTCAACACGCATGATGCTGGCGACACCGCGCACGGTGTCGAGCTTGCGCAGCGCCTCGACGGTCCCGGAGAGGGCGGCGTCGGGCGCGCGGTGGGTGACGACGACGAGCGATGCCTCGCCGTCCTTGCCCTGCTGGCGCACCGTATCGATGGATACGCCGTGCTCGGCGAAGACCGTCGCGACCTGGGCGAGGACGCCCGGCTTGTCGGCCACGTCGAGGCTGATGTGGTACCGCGTCACCACGTCGCCCATGGGGCTCACGGGCAGCTGGGTGTACGCGGACTCGCCGGGGCCCGTCGCCTCGTTGAGACGGTTGCGGCAGACGGCGACGATGTCGCCGAGCACGGCCGAGGCGGTCGGCGAGCCGCCCGCCCCCGGGCCGTAGAACATGAGCTGCCCGGCGGCCTCCGCCTCGACGAAGACCGCGTTGTACGCCTCGCGGACGGAGGCGAGCGGGTGGCTGAGCGGGATCATCGCGGGGTGCACGCGCGCGGTGACGGACTCGCCGTCGGCGGCCCGCTCGCAGATCGCGAGCAGCTTGATGGTGCAGCCCATCTGCTTGGCGGAGGCGAAGTCCGCGGCGGTGACCTCGGTCATGCCCTCGCGATAGACGTCGTCGAGGCGCACGCGCGTGTGGAAGGCGATCCCGGCGAGGATGGCGGCCTTGGCGGCGGCGTCGAAGGCCTCGACGTCGGCGGTGGGGTCGGCCTCGGCGTACCCGAGCGCGGTGGCCTCGTCGAGGGCCTCGGAGTACCCGGCCCCCGAGGTGTCCATCTTGTCGAGGATGAAGTTGGTGGTGCCGTTGACGATGCCCATCACCCGGTTGATCTTGTCGCCGGCGAGGGACTCGCGCAGCGGCCGGATGAGCGGGATGGCGCCGGCGACGGCGGCCTCGTAGTACAGGTCCTGCCCGTGCTGCTCGGCGGCGGCGTAGAGGCTCGCGCCGTCCTGGGCGAGCAGCGCCTTGTTCGCCGAGACGACGGAGGCGCCGTGCTCGAAGGCGGTGGTGATGAGGGTGCGGGCCGGCTCGATGCCGCCGATGACCTCGACGACGACGTCGATGTCCCCGCGTTTGACGAGGGCGGTCGCGTCGGTGGTGAGCAGTTCGGCGGGGATGCCCGCGCGGACCTTGTCGGGCCGGCGGACGGCGACGCCGGCGAGCTCGACCGGCGCGCCGATGCGCGCGGCGAGGTCGTCGGCGTGCGTCGTCATGATGCGCGCCACCTCTGAGCCGACCACTCCACAGCCCAGCAGCGCCACCTTCAGCGGACGCGTACGCATCATCCGACCTCGTTTCTCGTACTGCTTCGTATCTCTACGGTTGCGTATCTCTACGGAGAACCAGTCTCACTCACCGGACGAGGGATTCCGCCCCTCGTCCGGATTTTGAGACATCTATTTCATCACTCGACTATTTCATCATCCGACGTCGAGCCGCAGGAGATCTTCCTCCGTCTCGCGCCGGACGATGACCCGCGCCTCGCCGTCGCGGACGGCGACGACGGGCGGTCGGAGCGCGTGGTTGTAGTTGCTGGCCATGGAGCGGCAGTACGCGCCGGTGGCCGGCACGGCGATGAGGTCGCCGGGCGCCAGGTCCGAGGGCAGGAAGGCGTCCCGTACGACGATGTCGCCGCTCTCGCAGTGCTTGCCGACGACGCGGGAGAGCATCGGCTCGGCCTCGCTGGTCCGCGAGACGAGGCTGACGCTGTACTCGGCGTCGTAGAGGGCGGTGCGGATGTTGTCCGACATGCCGCCGTCGACGCTCACGTACGTCCGCAGCCCTTCGAGGGGCTTGACGGTGCCGACGCGGTAGAGGGTGAAGGCGGTGGGGCCGACGATGGCCCGCCCGGGCTCGACGGAGATGCGAGGAGTCCGCAGCCCGGCGGCCTCGCACTCCCGCGTCACGATCTCGCTCAACGCCTTGGCGATCTCGTGCGGCTCGCGCGGATCGTCCTCGGAGGTGTACGCGATGCCGAGCCCGCCGCCGAGATCGATCTCGGGCAGCTCGACGCCGTGCTCGTCGCGCACCTCGGCGAGCAGCTGGACGACGCGCCGGGCGGACACCTCGAACCCGGCCATGTCGAAGATCTGCGACCCGATGTGGGAGTGGATGCCGATGAGCTCGAGCCCGTCGAGCTTGAGCGCCCGGCGCACGGCCTCGGCGGCCTGCCCGCCGGCGAGGGCGATCCCGAACTTCTGGTCCTCGTGGGCGGTGGCGATGAACTCGTGCGTGTGGGCCTCGACTCCGACGGTCACCCGGATCTGCACGCGCTGGCGCTTGCCGAGGGACTGGGCGATGTGGGCGACCCGGACGATCTCCTGGAAGGAGTCGAGCACGATCCGCCCGACGCCGACCTCGACGGCCCGGCGGATCTCGTCCTCACTCTTGTTGTTCCCGTGGAAGGCGATGCGCTCGGCGGGCATCCCGGCGGAGAGAGCGGTGCTCAGCTCTCCGCCGGAACACACATCGAGGTTGAGCCCCTCCTCCTTGAGCCACCGCACGACGGCGCGGGAGAGGAAGGCCTTGCCGGCGTAGAACACGTCGGCGTCCTTGCCGAAGGCCTCGGCCCAGGCACGGCAGCGCGCACGGAAGTCGGTCTCGTCGAGGAAGTAGGCGGGCGTGCCGAACTCCTCGGCGAGGGCGTCGACGCCGATGCCGCCGACGGTGACGACCCCGCGCTCGTCCCGGCTGACGGTCCGGGCCCACACCTTCGGATCGAGGGTGTTGAGATCGGCGGGCGGAGCGGAGTAGTGCCCCTCGGGAAGGACATCGGCGTGACGGGGCCCGGCGGGGTGGGCGGAACGGCTCATGACGACTGGCTCTTTCAGATCTGGTCGGGTGCGCTGATGCCGAGCAGGGAGAGGCCACCGGCGAGCACCGTCCCGGCGGCTTCGGCGAGCGCGAGCCGGGAACGGTGGGCGGCCGAGGGTTTCTCGTCGCCGAGCGGCAGAACGGTGTGCTGGAACGCGAGCAGCGCGTCGGCGGTGGCTTCCAGGTGCCGGGCGACCCGGTCGGGGGCGCGGTGGCGGGCGGCGGCGAGGAGGACGAGGGGGTGGTCGTCGAGGACGCCGAGGAGCTCGGGGGCGTGGAGGTCGGTGCCGCACTCTGTGTCGTACGAGGGGCTGAAGCCGAGCTGCGCCGCGTTGACGAGCAGCCTGCGCACCCGCGCGTGGGCGTACCGGACGCGGAAGAGGGAGTTGCGCTCGTGCTGGACGAGGAGGGGCGGCCCGTCGAGGGCCCGGTCCTGGGGCGCGGCGCGCAGGAGGGACCAGCGGGCGGCGTCGACACCGAGGAGGTGGGGCGCGTACGGGGCGGGACGCACGTGGATCCGCTCGCTCCCCTCACCCCCACCGAACCCGGCATCGGCCCCCTGGCTCCGGAGCAACCGAAGAACGACCTCGATGACGACCTCGGCACGGGACTCTGTCACCTCGCCGAACCGGACGACGGTCCCGGCGAGGGCGGTGCCGTGCCCGTACGCGGATCCGGCGGTACGGATCGCCCGTACGAGATCACCGCCGGCGTCGCGGCGGAGGGTGAAGTTCAGGAACCCGGGCCCGGTGATGTCGACGGCGAGGATCCCGGGGGCTCCCTGGAGCCGCTCCTTCAGAACCCCGGCGACGTCGAGGGCGCTGCGGCCGGCGGGCCGGGCGAGACTGAGCGCGACGCTACTGGCGTACTCCCCGGTGCCCCCGGGCCGGGCCCGCTCGACCTTGACGCGCGGGGGGACGTCGACCCGCAGCGCACCGTCGTCGACCGCACGGCGCACGGCGTGCTGCACGGTGAGGGAGAGGTCCGCGGGGGTCACGGGACAAGCCTAGGGGAGGAGGGGGGTCAGAACGCGAACCGGTTTCGCCATGCGGGCACCTCGCCGTGCGGGCACCTTGCCGTGCGGCGCCTTGCCGGGCGGGCACCCTGCCGTGCGGCGCCTTGCCGTGCGGGCGCCCTGCCGTACGGGCACCCTGCCGTACGGGCGCCTTTACGACGGCACCCGAACGCACAGGGCTCGGATCACCCCGCGCACACTCCCGGCACGCCGGGCGCCCTGCTGCAGGGCGGATCCTGCTGCCGGGCGTCCTGCTCGCGCCGTCCGGGCCCGTCGACTGCGGCCGGCTCCTCTCCCCCGTCCTGCCCGCCCGCGTCCGGACGCTCCCGCCGCTCGCGGTGCATCAACTGCCGGACCACGCGTACGAGGTCCGAGGGCTCGAAGGGCTTGGCGAGGAAGGCGTCGACACCGGAGGAGACCCCGCCGACCTCGTGCTCGCCGCAGGCGCTGATGATCGCCACCGGCAGATGACTGGTCCGCGGGTCGGACCGCAACCGCTCGGCCGTCTTGATCCCGTCCAAGCGGGGCATGACGACGTCCAGGGTGACGACATCAGGACAGACCTGATGTACGACATCCAGACACTCGGCACCATCGGCCGCGGTCACGACCTCGAACCCCTCGAGTTCGAGATTGACCCTGATCAACTGCCGGATCACCTTGTTGTCATCGACAACGAGCACCCGACCGGACACGCCTGACACACGAACGAGAGTAGGCCGCCCAGAACGACCGCGTCCGGGTTTTGCCCACTTCTGACCCGTGCGGGGGACCCGCCCCTTGGTGACGCCCCGGAAATACCTGTTCACAGGCACCCCCGGAGAGCTGGTAGGGTTCTACCCGTCGCCGCAGAACGCAGCGGACGCCCCCGTAGCTCAGGGGATAGAGCAACGGCCTCCGGAGCCGTGTGCGCAGGTTCGAATCCTGCCGGGGGCACTTCGCAGGAAGTGCCAAGAGACCCCGTGATCAGCGGAAACGCTGAGCGCGGGGTCTTGTTGTTTGTGCGGCCGCGGGGCGGTGGCGGGGGGAACGCGGGAGACCCCGCCCGCAGTGGGAGCACTGCGGGCGGGGTCTCCTTTTTGCCTGTGTGGGCCTGTGGGGTTACTTGACGTTGATCGCGGTCCAGGCCTTGGCGACCGCGTTGTACTGGGTGCTGCCGGTGCCGTAGAGGTCCGCGGCGGCCGAGAGGGTGGCCGTGCGGGCGCCCGAGTAGCCGGTGGTGGAGGTCATGTAGGTGGAGAGGGCCTTGTACCAGATCTTGTACGCGGCCTGGCGGCCGATGCCGGTGACCGTGGAGCCGTCGTAGGTCGGCGAGTTGTAGGTGACGCCGTTGATCGTCTTCGTGCCGCTGCCCTCGGACAGCAGGTAGAAGAAGTGGTTCGCCGGGCCCGAGGAGTAGTGGACGTTCAGGCGGCCGACCGACTTCGACCAGTAGTCGGCGGACTTGCCGTCCTTGCTGGGCTGGTCCATGTAACGGAGCGGCGAGCCGTCGCCGTTGATGTCGATCTTCTCGCCGATGAGGTAGTCACCCGCGTCGGTGGAGTTGTTCGCGTACCACTCGACCGAGGTGCCGAGGATGTCGGAGGTCGCCTCGTTCAGGCCGCCGGACTCGCCGCTGTAGCGGAGGTTCGCGGTGGAGGAGGTCAGGCCGTGGGACATCTCGTGGCCGGCCACGTCGAGGGACGTGAGCGGGTGGGTGTTGTTGATGCCGTCGCCGTACGTCATGCAGAAGCAGGAGTCGTCCCAGAAGGCGTTGACGTACGCGCTGCCGTAGTGGACGCGGGAGTAGGCGGCGACGCCGTCGCCGCGGATGCCGCTGCGGCCCAGCTCGTTCTTGTAGAAGTCCCACGTCACCGCCGCGCCGTAGTGGGCGTCGGCCGCGGCCGTCTCGCGGTTGCTCGCGAGGCCGTTGCCCCACGTGTCCGTGGAGTTGGTGAAGAGGGTGCCCTGGCCGGACGTGCCGCCGTTCAGGTCGTACGTCTTGTGGCCGCCGCGCGTGGCGTCGGTGAGGGTGTACGAGCCCGAGGTGCCGAGGGTGACCTGGCCGGAGTACATGGTGTTGCCCACGCCGGTCTCGATCGTCTCGACGGAGGAGAGCTCCTTGCCGGTGGTGGCGTCGGTGACGACCTGGCGGCGGCTCGGGGTGCCGTCCTTCTGGACGCCGGTGACGTACGTCTCCCAGGCGAGGACCGGCTTGCCGGTGGCCGCCCAGATCACCTTGCGGGCGGAGGCGACCTTCTCGTCCGCGTTGGCGGCGGAGGCGAGGGCGGACTTGCCCGCGGCGGCGGAGGAGACGGCGGGCGTCGTGGTGGCCACGGATATGCGGGCCGAGGTCGCCTTGGTGGTGGAGCGGGCGCCCGACTTCTTCTGGTGGACGACCAGGTCGCCGCCGATGACCGGAAGGCCCTCGTAGGTGCGCTCGTAGCGCGTGTGGACGGTGCCGTCCGCGTCCTTGACGACGTCCCGGACGACCAGCTTCTCCTGGGCCGGCAGGCCGATGGCCCGGGCGGTGGCGGCGGTCTCGCCCTGGGCCTCGTGGATGGCGGCGGCGCGCTGGGTGCCGGTCAGCTGGATCGCCGTGGCACCGGCCTCGCGCTGGGCGTCGGCGTTGGCGGATCCGGTCTGGACGCCGACGACGACCATGGCGGCCGAGGCGATCAGGGCGGCGGCGCGGGCGGTGGTGCGGCGGTGCGAGGACTGCTGGCGGGTCACGCGGGCTCCTTCGCTGAAAAGCGTGGGGATCGTGGGGGTGGGTGTTGCGGGTGTGAGCGTGCCAGCGAAGTCGCCCGTTTGACAGGTCTGCAACAAGGATTTGACCATGTGTTGTCCGAAGGACAGGTAACTGTGTTCGTTATGCGGGTAGTTCGGACTGCATCGCGACCCTCTCTGCCCAGATTCGGGCAGCATCAACCCCCCTGGAGGGATCGCCGAGAGGCTTGTGGCTTTTGGGGGATTCGGGGCGCTTTTGGGGAAGTTGGGGCTTCGGGTCGTGCGCTTGTGGGACGATCCCGAACGACCCGTCCTCCTTATGGGCGACATCGCGCCACGTCTGGAGCGGTACGGAGACCCCCTGGCGCCGTTCTTCGCGCCCGGGCGGGCGAGGTCCGCGCCGGGAGCTTCCGCACCCCCTCGAGCCGGACCCCCCAAGCCGGTCGCGCTCCGCGCCCCGGCCTTCTTCCTCGACGACGGGAGGGCCGTCCTCCGGTCCCGCTCCCGCCGGGGCGGTGGCCGGGCCTCTCGGGCCTGCTCCGTCCGCACGGTGACCGGATGCGGATCGGGGTGCCCGTCTCGTACGGCTCCCCGACGACCTCACCCCGGCCGCCTCGCCGAAGGGTCGGAGTGCGGGCCGGCGCGGTGGGCACACCCGCCGCTCCCCGTCGGACCGCGCGGGTCGCCGGGCGGCCCGAGACGACCGTCCTCGGCCCCGTCGGCGTGTCGCCCGTTCCGCCACCGAGTGCAACTGCCTTGCTCCGCACCGTACATGGCGGAAAGAGACCGCAACAGGCGCTCCGCGCGCGGCAGGTGTCGCCGGTTCGGCCTTGTCGTCCGTCCTGTGGTGCACACTTGCTGCCTGGCACAGCGCTCACGGGGAAGGCGGCCTGGCAATGCTGACGGGGATCGAGGAGGTCGACTGGGCCTCGCTGGGGCACGCGTACGGCCCCGCGGACGACGTGCCGGAGCTGCTCCGCGGACTCGCCTCCGCCGACCCCGCGGAGCGCGAGACCGCCCTCGACGGCATGTACGGCGCCGTGCACCACCAGGGCGACGTCTACGACTCGACGCTCGCCTGCATCCCCTTCCTCCTCGAACTCGTCGCCGACCCCGACGTCCAGGACCGGGGCTGCATCGTCGAGCTGCTCACCAGCATCGGCGGGATCGAACTCGACGACGACGAGGAACTGGACGAACTCGACTCCGAAGACGAGGAGTTCATCCCCGCCGCCAACTACGCGATGGCCGCCGCCGCCATCGCCGCCGGGGCCGACGTCTTCCTCGGTCTCGTCTCGGACCCCGACCCCGAGGTGCGGCTCGCCGCGCCGTGCGCGCTCGCCTCGCTGCACCCCGAGCCCGCCCGGGTGCTGACCCTGCTGCGGGAGCGGCTCACCGTCGAGCGCGACACCGAGGTGCGGCTCGCCCTGGTGGCCGCCGTCGGGCGGATCGCCCTGCGGCACGCCTCGCTGCGCACCGAGACCGTCGACTGGCTCGGCTGGCTCGCCCGCGCCGCCCACGACCCCGGGCTCCGGCTCGCGGCGCTCGCCCAGCGGGCGCGCTGCGCGCCCGCCGACATCCCGGACGACGTGGTGCCGTGGGTGACGGGGCTCCTGGAGGAGATCAGGACCTCGGCGAACCGGCCGGCCTCCCCCGGCACGGAGCGGGCCGCGACGCCGACCCTCATCGGGCAGGTCCGCGAGCTCCTGGAGGAGCACGCCGCCGGCCGGCCCGCTCCGTGGACCGAGGAGCTGCTGCGGACCCTGCACGCCGCGCTCGACGACCGCGTCGACGACCGGATCGCGCTGATCGTCGCGCAGCTGCGCAGCCCGGACTGGGGGCAGCGTTCGGACGCGATCTGGTTGTGCGGCGGTTTGATACGGGTCTGGCGCGGGCGGTACGAGGAGGTCGTCAGGCTCGTCGGCGCGCAGCTCCAGGACCCCGAGCCGCGGCTCCGCGAGGCGGCCACGTCCTTCCTGGAGCGGCTCTTCGAGCTGGGCGCGCCCGCCGCCGACGCGCTCGCGTCCCGGCTCTCCGTGGGACCGGGTGCCGGGGCCCCGGGCATCGCTGCAGGACCGGGCGCCGTGGGGCCGGGTGCCGGGTCGGGCGCCGTGGGGTCGGGCGCCGCCTCCGGATCAGGGCCCGCAGCCCCGAACCCCGGGCACGCGTTCGTCGGGCGGTCCGGGCGGGACGGGGCGCTGCTCGCGCTCGCCCGCGCCGGGGACACCCGCGCGGTCCCGCTGCTCGCCCGCGCCCTGGAGGAGCCCGAGGTGCGGCGCGAGCTGCTGTACGCCATGGACGGGCTCGGGCCCTCCGCGGCGATGCTCGCCCCGCTGCTGCGGCGCCGGCTCGCCGAGGTCGAGCTCGACGAGTGGCTGTACGACCGGGCGGCGCCGCTGCTGTACGCCCTGGCGGCCGTGCGGGGCGGCCAGGCGCTGCCGGAGGTGCTGCGGGTGCTGCGCGGGGCGCCGGCGAACCGGCGCGACTGGGTGCGGGAGGCCGCCCTGCGGACCCTGGCGGCCTTCGGACCCGCCGCCCGGGAGGCCGTACCGGACATGCGAAGACTCCTGGCCGCCGAGTCGGCCGCCGTCGCCACGACGGCGGCGAAGGCCCTGTGGGCGGCCGAGGGCGACCGGGGGGACGTGCTGCCGGCCCTGGAGCGGTGGCTGCGGCCGGGCGCGTCGGGTTCGGACTGGTGCGCCGCCGCGCAGGCCCTCGGCGAGATCGGCCCGGCGGCGGCCGGAGCGGCCCCGGCCCTCCGGCCCGGTCTGGTCTCGCGGGACCTGTGGGTGCGGGTCCGCAGCGCCGCCGCGCTGTGGCGGGTGTCCGGCGAGGCCTCGGCTTCGCTCCCGGTGCTGCTCGCGGCCTGGGAGGAGAACCGGCACGCGCGCGTGGACATCGCGGAGTGCCTGGCGGAGATGGGTCCTGCGGCCTCCGGCGCGCAGCTGGTCATCCTCACGGAGCTGACCCGCAGGCGCCGTCACAACGCCCGTGAGGACGGCTCCGGCAGCCATGACATCCACCTCGACGAGAAGCTGCTGACCCTGTGCCGGGCGGCGCTGGCCCGGATGGAACGGGGGACGTTCTAGATCCCCCGATGGAGGGCGACAATCCGATGATGAGACAAAAAGGACTTCACTCCGCATAAGGTCTAAAGGGAGCCCGCCCCCTACCGACCGAGGAGCCCCGTGAGACCGCGCGGAGTGCGCAGCGCCGCCGGCGTCGCCCTGTGCGCCCTCGGTCTCGCCCTCGTGATCACCGGCTGCGGTGGCCGCGAGGGCGGGCTCAGGAGTGCCGGGCCCACGCCCACCGCCGTGGGACCCGTACGGCTCTGGCCCGATCTGCCGCCCGCCACGAACCCGCCGATCGACTACGGCGAGTCCGACACCCAGCGCGTCCCCGGCATCGAGGCCCCCGACAACGACGTCCACGCGGTCGACGCGGTGGCGGTCGTCCAGGCCGAGGTGCGCGCCCACCCCGACACGTACACCGGCCCGGACGGCCTGTACGAGCAGACCGCCCGGGCGATCGGGGCCTGCGGCACGGCGCCGGCCGCCTGTCCGATCCTGCGGCCGTACTACCGCGACCTCACCGGCAACGGCCGGGACGAGCTGATCGTCGGGATCCGGATGCCCGACCAGCAGGTCGGCGTGCGGGTCTACCTCGCCGAGAACGGCGGCCTGACCCGGATCATGTCCACCGTCGACCAGGTCATCAGCGTCGAGCTGGCGGGCCGGGACCTGATCCTGCGGGTCGGTTCGGCCGGCATCCCCGGGTACGAGTACCGGACCGCCTGGACCTGGGACGAGCAGCAGGGCAGCATGCTGCCCACCCGGGACGAGATCGTCCGGGTGAAGCCTCCCGGCACCGGCCCCTCGACGGTGCCCGCGCCCCGCCTGGTGAGCCCCACGCCGACACCGACCGACGGACCCGCGCCCGTACCCCCGGAGGCGACACCGTGAGGACCGCACCCCCGGAGGCGAACCCGTGAGGGCGCCGCGGCTGCCCGCCTGGACGGCGACCCTCACCTGGAAGGCCGCCGTCTTCATCGCGGTGATGTGCTGCGCCCTCGCCGCGCTGCTCGGCGTCCTCGTCCACGTCTCGGTGGCCGGGCAGACCGTGAGCGACTCCCGCGACAAGGCCCTGGCGCGGCTCACCGAGGTCAGCGTGCTGTACGAGGCGGGCGAGCCGCTCCCCCGGTTCGCCGGTGTGGATCCGCCCGGACTCCCCGCCTCGCTGCGGGCGCTCGCCGCGCGCGGGGAGCGCGGCACGATGGTCACGGAGTACGAGGGCCGGCCGACGATGTGGGCGGCGGGCCCGGCGGACGGCCCCGCGGCCGGCCCGACCGACAGCTCGACGGACGGCCCGACCGACGGCCCGACTGCCGGCTCGACCAATGGCACGGCAGACAGCTCGCCGAACGGCTCGACCGACAGCCCGACCAGCGGCCCGACCAGCGGCCCGACCGACAGCCCGACCGCCGGCCCCGCCGACGGCCGCGTCCTCGCCGTACGCCTCGACTACACCCAGAGCGCCGAGGCCATCGACGCGCTCGACCGCTCGATCCTCGGCTCCTCCGTGCTTGCCATCGGGGCGACCCTCCTCGTGGGCGTCTTCGCCGTCACCCGGGTCACCCGCCGGCTGCACCTCACCGCGCAGGTGGCCCGCCGGATCAGCGCCGGCGACCTCGACGCGCGCGTGGACGATCCCCGTACGAAGGACCCCTCGCGCCCGCAGGACGAGGTGGCCACGGTCTCCGGGGCGCTCGACACGATGGCCTCCTCCCTCCAGCACAAGCTGCAGACCGAGCAGCGGTTCACCGCCGATGTGGCGCACGAGCTGCGGACGCCGCTGACGGGGCTTTCGGCCGCGGCCGAACTGCTGCCGGAGGGGCGGCCCTCGGAGCTCGTACGCGATCGCGTGCGGGCGATGCGCGGGCTCACCGAGGACCTCCTGGAGATCTCGCGGCTCGACGCCCGCACCGAGACCGTGGACCTGGCGGTGCACGAGCTCGGACCGCTCGCCGAGCGGGTGGTGCGCGCCTCGGGCACGGCCACGGAGGTACGGATCGTCCGCGACGCGACGGTGGAGACGGACCGGCGGCGCGTGGAGCGGGTTCTGGGCAATCTGGTGGCCAACGCGCACAAGCACGGGGCGCCGCCGGTGGTGGTGACGGTGGACGGTCCCGTGGTGTCCGTGCGGGACCACGGGCCGGGCTATCCCGCGTACCTCCTGGAGTCGGGGCCGCAGCGGTTCCGTACCGAGAGCGGGGGCAAGGGGCACGGCCTCGGACTGACGATCGCGGTGGGGCAGGCGGAGGTGATCGGCGCCGAACTGGTCTTCGCCGCCGCCCCCGGCGGGGGCGCCGAGGCCCGGCTGCGGCTGCCGGAGTACGTGCGCTTCGTCCCTTCCGACGCGGAGGAGTGACGACCCTCCGAATCTGAGGACTCACGGCACACCGTCACACAAAAGGGACATAGGGCATACCGCTTGCTACGTTGCGGCCATGACCGCACCACGGCGCCCGGACGCACCCCCGCCCGGCATCCGTGTCCCGAAGCGGCGCGGCGTGGAGCTGTCGCTCCTGATCGGCGCGGTCCTCATCTCCGTCCTCGGGTACGCGGAGGTCGGCCTCGCCCGCAGCGGCGCCGTGCCGCCCGACGCCGCCCGCTACGGGGCCGGGCTCGGGGGGCTCGCGCTCGTCGCCCACCTCGCGGTCCGCTTCCGCGCCCCGTACGCCGATCCCCTGCTGCTGCCGATCGCGGTCCTGCTCAACGGCCTCGGCCTGGTGCTGATCTACCGCCTCGACCTGGAGACGCCGAAGGACCAGGCGGCGGCGACGCAGTTGGTCTGGTCGACGCTCGGGGTGGCCCTGTTCATCGTGGTCGTGCTGCTCCTGCGTGACCATCGGGCGCTCCAGGGGTACGCGTACGTGTCGGTGGCCGCCGCGCTCGGCCTGATGATCCTGCCGATCTTCTTCCCGGCGGTGAACGGCGCCAAGATCTGGATCAGGATCGACGGTCTCTCCTTCCAGCCGGGCGAGTTCGCCAAGATCCTGCTCGCGGTCTTCTTCGCCGCGTACCTCGCCGCCAACCGCAACGCGCTCGCGTACACCGGCCGCCGCATCTGGAAGTTCCAGTTCCCGACCGGCCGGGTCCTCGGGCCGATCGTCGCGATCTGGCTGCTGAGCGTCGGCGTCCTCGTCCTGGAACGGGACCTGGGCACCTCGCTGCTCTTCTTCGGCCTCTTCGTGATCATGCTGTACGT
>NZ_MWIG01000331.1:0-14688 GCF_002156145.1 Streptomyces sp. NRRL B-24572
CCTCGGCGGGGAGGGTGTCGAGGAGCTCCAGGTGGCTGGGGGTGCCCTTGAGGAAGGTGGGGCGGGGGCCGCCGGTGGCCTCGGGGAGTTCGGCGATGTGGACGCAGCCGCCGGAGACGAGGGGCGTGTAGAGGCCGGTCACGGTGAGGTCGAAGGTGACCGAGGAGTGGACGAGGGCGAGGCCCGCCGCGTCCGGGTAGGCCTCGCGGCCCCGGCTCAGATAGGCGCCGACCGAGCGGTGCTCGACGACGACGCCCTTGGGGCGGCCGGTCGAGCCGGAGGTGAAGATCAGATAGGCGGGGTCGTGCGGGTGCGGCGCGGCCGTGTACGACGGCGCCTCGTCCTCGGTGACCGTGAGGACGGGCAGGTCGCCGTCGGGGAGTTCGGCGCCGGGTTCGGCGATCGCGAGGAGCGGGGCGCTGTCGGCGAGGACGGCGGCGATGCGCTCTGCCGGGTGCGCCGGGTCGAGCGGCACGTAGGCGGCGCCGGACTTGGCGACGCCGAGCAGGGCGACCACCAGGTCGGTGCCGCGCGGCAGCAGAACGGCGACGTGCGTGCCGGGGCCGGCCCCGCGCTCGGCGAGCGCACGGGCGACGGAGCTGGCGCGGGCGTCGAGTTCGCGGTACGTGAGGACGCGGTCCCCGGCCCGTACGGCCGGCGCGTCGGGGGTGCGGCGGGCCTGTGCGGTGAAGAGCTCCGGGAGGGTGGCGCCGTCCTCGGTACGGGCGGGGCCGGCCGCGGCGGTCAGGGCTCGGGCGCGGTCGGCCGGGCCGATGGGGTCGACGCGGCCGATCGGCAGGCCGGGCTCGGCGACGAGGGCGTCGAGGACGCCGAGGAAGCGTGCGGCGATGCCGGCCGCCGCCTGCTCGTCGAACAGGTCGGGCTGGTGGAAGAGCTTGAACCGCAGCCGCTCCTGGGGCATTCCGACGAGGCTGAGCGGGAAGTGGTTGGCGGAGTGGCTCTCGGCGCCGACGACCCGGACCTGGTCGGTTTCGGCGGACAGCCGCGGCGCCGAGTCGAAGGGGAAGTTCTCGAAGACGACGGAGGTGTCGAAGAGCGGGCCGAGACCGGTGCGGTGCTGGACCTCCATGAGGCCCACGTACTGGTGGGCGATCAGGTCGGCCTGGGCGCGGTGGACGCGGTCGAGGAGCTCGGTGGTGGTGAGGGCCGGGTCGAGCCGCACCCGCAGCGGCAGGGTGTTGATGAAGAGGCCCACCATCGACTCGATGCCGGGGAGTTCGGCCGGGCGGCCGTTGACGGTGACGCCGAAGACGACGTCGTCGGCGCCGGTCAGACCGGCGAGGACCAGCGACCAGGCGGCCTGGACGACCGTGTTGACGGTGACGCCTGCGGCCCGGGCGCGGGCGGTGAGCTCCCGGGTCCGCTCCTCGGTGAGTCCGAACTCGTGGCGGCCGGGGTCCTGCGGGGTGTGCTCGGCGCCCGCCGCCACCCGGGAGGGGGCGGCGAGTCCGTCGAGCATCCGGTCCCAGGCGGCCCGGGACGCGTCCGCGTCCTGGGCACCCAGCCATTCCAGGTAGCCGCGGTACGGGGCGACCGGCGGCAGCTGCCGGGCGTCGCCGTCCGAGGCGTACAGGACGTGGAACTCCTTGAGCAGGGTCGGCAGCGACCAGCCGTCGAGGACCGTGTGGTGGATGGTGAGCACCAGCCGGTGGCTCAGCTCGTCGAGCCGGATCAGGGTGAACCGGATCAGCGGCGGGCGGCCCGTGTCGAAGCGCCGCTCGCGGTCGGCGAGCGTCACCCGGCGGGCCTCGGCGTCGGCCTCGTCGGACGGGAGGTGGGACAGGTCGGCCTCGGTCCAGGGCAGCGGGGGCCGGGCGGCGACGATCTGCACCCACTCGCCGCTCTTGCGCTGCCGGAAGGCGACGCGCAGGCTCGCGTGCCGCTGCAGCAGCGCCTCGGCAGCCCGCCGGGCCCGGCCCGCGTCCAGCGGGCCCGCCAGGTGGAAGGTGGACTGCACGGTGTAGATGTCGGGGGTCGCCTCGTCGAAGACGCTGTGGAACAGCAGGCCACTCTGGAGCGGGGAGAGGGGCAGGATGTCGTCGACCGTGCGGGTGGTTCGGGCCACTTCAGTTCTCCCAGTCCGATGCCAGTTCGTCCTCGAACTCTTCGATCTCGCTCTGTGTGATCTCTATAAGCCCCACGTCATGCGGGGTGAGGCCGCCCGCGTCGGGCCGTTGCGCATAGGCCGCGAGGGCCGTCAGCGCCTCGGACCAGGCGTCCGCGAGCCGCTCCGCGTCCGCCTCGTCGAGGACGCCGGGCGCCCAGGTCCAGACGACGCCGAGCCGGGGCCCTTCGGCGCTCTCCTCAATGTGCGCGTTGATCTCGACGGCGTGGGCGAGCGGGGTCGCCGGGTCCTCGCCGTCCGGGCGGGGCAGGTCGGACGCGACCGACCAGTCCCCGGTGTCGCCGGGCACGTACCGGCCGAGGTAGTTGAAGCCGATCCCGGCGGTGCCGAGGCCCTCGAAGGCGGCGGCGGTGCCCGGGTCGAGGTACCGCAGCCTGCCGTAGCCGAGGCCGCCGTCGGGGACCGTCCGCAGCTGCTCCTTGACGTGCTTGAGGACCGATCCGGTGGCCGCGGTGCCGGCGAAGGCCTCGTCGAGGGCGACGCCTCCGGTGTCCAGGAGGACGGGGTAGAGGGCGGTGAACCAGCCCGTGGTACGGGACAGGTCCACGGTCCCCTCGCTCTCCCGGCCGTGGCTCTCGACGTCGATCAGGACGGGCGCGTCGCCGTCGCCGCGCCAGCGGGCGACGGCGAGGGCGAGGCCCGCGAGCAGGACGTCGTCGACGCCGGCCGAGACCACCGCGGGGGCGGTGGTGAGCAGGTGCCCGGTCGTCTCCGCCGACAGCGTCCGGCGCAGCTTCCGCGCGCCGCCCAGCAGGTCCCGGGCGGGGTCGAGGGCGCGGGAGCCGAGCGGCCGGCCGCCGCGGCGCAGCGCCCCGGTCCAGTGGTCGAGTTCGGCGAGGGTCGCGGGGGTGCCCGCCCGGTCGACGGCCCGCTGCGCCCAGCGGCGCAGTGAGGTGCCGCCGGTGCCGAGCCGGGGCTCCCGGCCGGCCTGGACGTCCTGCCAGGCCTGGAACAGGTCGGGCAGCAGGATGCGCCAGGAGACGCCGTCGATCGCCAGGTGGTTGACGGCCACGAGCAGCAGTCCCGGCCGGTCGCCGCGGTCGAACCAGACGACGCGGAGCATCACCCCGTCGCCGGGCGCGAGCCCGTCGACGGCGGCCCGTCCGTGGTCGCGGACGGCCTCGGCGAGGGCGTCCCCGTCGAGCCCGGTCGCGTCCACCCGGACCACGCGGTCCTCGGGCCGTACCGCGTCCGGCTCGGGGACGTGCACGGTCCAGGTGGAGGCGTCGCCCGGGTCGGCGACGTCGATCCGCAGCCGCAGGCTGTCGTGGCGGGCGAGGAGCGCGCCGACGACGGCGTGCAGCTTGTCCTGGTCGAGGGCGGCGGGGGCGCGCAGGATCGTCGTCTGGTTGAAGCGGTCCACGGGGACGCGCCGTTCGGCGAGCCAGTGGAGCATCGGCCAGGCCGGCACGTCGCCGGTCGCCTCGTCCGGTTCCTCGGTCTCGGCCGTGCCGGCCGCCGCGGCGGCCCGGGCCAGCTCGCCGACCGTGCGGTGGGTGAAGACGTCGGCACCGGTGATCTGCAGCCCCGCCCGGCGGGCGGCGCTGACCAGCTGGATCGCCATGATGCTGTCGCCGCCCAGGTCGAAGAAGGCGGCGTCCGCGTCGACGGCGTCCTCGGGGAGGCCCAGGACCTCGGCGAAGAGCCGCACCAGGATCTCCTCCTCGGCCGTCTCGGCGGTGCGGCCGCCGGCGGTGCCGAACTCGGGCGCGGGCAGCGCGGCCCGGTCGAGCTTGCCGATCGGGGTGAGCGGCAGTTCGGTGAGTTCGACGATCGCGGCCGGGACCATGTAGTCGGGCAGGCTGCGGCCGAGGTGCGCCCCGAGACCGGCCCGGTCGTAGCCGGTGCCGGGCACGGTGTAGGCGACGAGGCGCTTGTCGCCGGGCCGGTCCTCGCGGACGACGACCGCGGCGGCGGTCACGCCGGGGGCCCGGGTGAGCGCGGCCTCGATCTCTCCCGGTTCTATACGGAAGCCGCGGACCTTGACCTGTTCGTCGGCGCGTCCGGCGAACTCGACGAGTCCGTCGGCGGTCCAGCGGGCCAGGTCGCCGGTGCGGTACATCCGCTCGCCGGGCGGGCCGTACGGGTCGGCGACGAAGCGGTCGGACGTCAGGTCCGGGCGGTTCCAGTAGCAGCGGGCGAGGCCGCGGCCGGCCACGTACAGCTCGCCGGTGACGCCCGGCGGCACGGGCCGCAGCGCGTCGTCGAGGACGTAGTGGCGCATGGCGTCCAGGGAGCGGCCGATGGGCACGCTGTGCGTCCACCGGTCGGTGGTGGCGGGGTCGACGCGGTGCGAGAGCGCCATCACGGTCGCCTCGGTCGGCCCGTAGGCGTTGACGACCCGGAGGTCCGGGGCGTGGGCGAGGAGGCGGCGGACGGCGCCGGCGGAGACGACGTCGCCGCCGGTGGCGACCTGGCGAACCGAGGCGAAGGCCTCGGGGATCTCCTGGGCGAGGACCCGGAAGAGACCGGCCGTCAGGAAGAGGGAGGTGATCCCGGTGTCCTGGATCAACGCCCGCAGCGCCTCCACGTCGAGCTCGCCGGGCGGTGCGACGACCACCTCGCCGCCACGCAGCAGCGGCACCCAGAACTCCAGGATCGACGCGTCCCAGGCGTGCGGCGAGTGCAGCGGCACCCGGTCGGTGACGCCGTCCCAGCAGCGGTCGGCGGCGAGCTGCACGATGTCGCCGTGGCTGATGGCCACGCCCTTGGGCAGGCCGCTGGAGCCGGAGGTGAACATGAGGTACGCGATGCGTTCCGGGGTCAGCGGCACGGCGGGGTCGGTGGCGGGCAGGCCCGCGCCGTCCGCCCCGGCCTCCGCGCCTGCCTCGGTCTCGGCCAGGACCACCCGGGCGGTGGTGCCCAGGCCCTCGGCGCGTTCCCGGCACGCCTCGTCGACCAGCAGGTACGGCGCCTGGACCTGGTCGAGCAGCCACACGAGCCGCTCGTCGGGGTTGACCGGGCTCAGCGGCACATAGGCCGCGCCGGCCTTGACGATCGCCAGCAGGGTGACGGCGAGGGTCTCGGAGCGTTCCATGAGGACGCCGACCCGTGCCTCGGGTTCGAGGCCGCGGCGGAGCAGGGCGTGGGCGAGCCGATCGGCGCGCGCGTCGAGCTCCGCGTAGCTCAGGGTGGTGTCGCCGAAGGTGAGGGCGGGCGCGTCCGGGTGGGCGGCGACCCGCCGGGCGAAGAGCTCGGGGAGGGTGGCCGGTTCGGCCGGGGCGGCCGTCTCCAGCCACTCTCCGAGGATCCGCTCGCGTTCGCCGTCGACGAGGACGTCGTGGGCGGAGACGGGTTCGCCGGGCCGCGCGGTGGCCGCGTCGAGGAGAGCGACGAGGCGGCGGGCGATCCGGTCGACGGTCTCCCCGTCGAACATCTCGGCGCTGTACTCGACGGCGCCGGTCCAGCCGTCCGCGGTGCCCTCCTCGCCGAGCTGCTCGGTGAGGGCGACGGTGAGGTCGAACTTGGCGACGCCGAGGTCGACCTGAAGGGGGGTCACGTCGAGGCCGGGCATGGCGGCGACCTCGGCGAGCGCGGTGCCGCCGGAGCCGTCGAGGCTGAGCGCCACCTGGAAGAGCGGGTGGCGGGCGGCGGACCGCTGGGGCCGCAGCACCTCCACGAGCCGCTCGAACGGCACGTCCTGGTGGGCGAAGGCCGTCAGGTCGGCGTCCCGTGTCCGGCCGACCAGCTCGGCGAAGCTCGGGTCGCCGGACACGTCGGAGCGCAGCACGAGCGTGTTGACGAAGAAGCCGACCACGTCCGCGAGCGCCTCGTCCGTGCGGCCCGCGACCGGCGAGCCGATGGGCACGTCGGTCCCGGCGCCGAGCCGGGAGAGCAGGGCCGCGAGGGCCGCCTGCACGACCATGAACGGGGTGGCCCGCAGCTCGCGGGCGAGCGCGCCGATCCGCTCGTACACCTCGCGCGGCACGGTGAAGACGCGGCGTCCCGCGGTGTGCGGGCCGACCGCGGGGCGGGGCCGGTCGACCGGGAGCGTCAGCTCCTCGGGGAGTCCGGCGAGCGCCCGCTGCCAGAAGCCGAGCTGGCGGTCCAGCTCGCCCCCGTCGCCGCCCTGGTCGCCTTCCGCGCCCTCCCCGAGGTACGCGCGCTGCCAGAGGGCGTAGTCGGCGTACTGCACGGGGAGTTCGGGCCAGTCGGGCGCGGTGTCGCCGAGCCGGGCCGCGTAGGCGGTGGCGAGGTCGCGGGCGAGGACCGGCATGGAGGTGCCGTCGCCGGCGAGGTGGTGGACGACGACGAGCAGCACGTGCTCCTCGGGTCCGGTGCGGAACAGGCGTGCGCGGATCGGGAGTTCGGTGGTGAGCTCGAAGCCGCCCCGGGCGGTGGCGGCGATCCGCTCGTCCAGGTCGCCCGGCTCGACGGTGACGACGGGCAGGTCGATCCGGGCGTCGGGGACGGGCCGCAGCCAGGCGGTCGCGCCCTCGGCGCCGCGGTCGTCGACGACGGTGTGCAGGCTCTCGTGGCGGCGCACCACGTCGTCCAGGGCGGCCCGCAGCCGGTCGACGTCCAGGGTCCCGGCGAGCCGCAGGGCGACCGGGATGTTGTAGGTGGCGTCCGGTCCGGTGAGCCGGTGCAGCAGCCACAGCCGCTGCTGGGCCGGCGAGAGCGGGACGCGCGCCGGGCGCGGGCCCGCGGTGACGGCGGGTCGTACGGTGCCTTCGGCGCGGGCCAGGAGCCGTGCGAGTCCGGCCACCGTGGGCGCCTCGAAGAGCTCCCGGATGCCGACCTCGGTGTCGAGGACGGCCCGCACCCGGGCGGCGAGCCGCATCGCGAGGAGCGAGTGGCCGCCCAGGTCGAAGAAGGAGTCGTCGACGCCGACCCGGTCGACGCCGAGGACCTCGGCGAAGACCCCGGCGAGCAGCTCCTCGACGGGCGTCGAGGGAGCCCGGCCGCCGCCGGCCGGACGCGGGGAGCCGGGGGCCGGCAGGGCGGCCCGGTCCAGCTTCCCGTTGGCGGTCAGCGGCAGCCGGTCGAGCACGACGACGGCCGACGGGACCATGTAGTCCGGCAGGGACCGTCCCACGGCCTCGCGCAGTCCGCCGACGGCCGCGTCGCTGCCGGTGACCACGTAGGCGACAAGACGCCGGTCGCCGGGGGCGTCCTCGCGGACGAGGACCGCCGCCTGTGCGACCCCCGGCTCTCCGAGGAGCGCCGACTCGATCTCGCCGAGCTCGATGCGGAAGCCGCGCAGCTTGACCTGCGCGTCGGCGCGGCCGAGGTACTCCAGGGAGCCGTCCCTCCTCCTGCGGGCGAGGTCGCCGGTGCGGTACATGCGGGCGCCGGGCGCGCCGAACGGGTCGGCGACGAACCGGACGGCGGAGAGCCCGGGACGGCCCGCGTAGCCGCGGGCCACTCCCCCGCCGGAGACGTACAGCTCGCCCACGACACCGGTCGGGACGGGCCGGAGCCGCTCGTCGAGGAGGTGGACGCCGAGGTCGGGGATGCCGACGCCGATGGCGCTCGATGCGCCGGCGCGGGCGTCGGCGGCGGTCAGCCGCCGGTGGGTGACGTGGACCGTCGTCTCGGTGATGCCGTACATGTTGACCAGGGCGGGGGCGTCGTCGGCGTGCCGCTCGTACCAGCCGGCCAGCCGGGCCGGGTCGAGCGCCTCGCCGCCGAACACCACGTACCGCAGCGACAGTTCGGCGGCGCCGGCCTCCTCGTCGGCGCGCATCAGCTCGTAGAAGGCGGACGGCGTCTGGTTGAGGACGGTCACCCGCTCCCGCTCGAGCAGGCCGAGGAAGGCGGCGGGTTCGCGGCTCACCGCGTACGGGACGACCACGAGTCGGCCGCCGTGCAGCAGCGGCCCCCACAGCTCCCACACCGAGAAGTCGAAGGCGTAGGAGTGGAAGAGGGTCCAGGTGTCGCCGTGGTCGAAGCCGAACCAGTGCGCGGTGGCGTCGAAGAGCCGGAGCACGTTGCGGTGGGTGACGACGACGCCCTTCGGGGTGCCGGTGGAGCCGGAGGTGTAGATGACGTACGCGGGGTGGTCGGCGGCCGCGGCCGGTGCCGGGTCGGCGGGTGCGCGGCGGGCCAGGTCGGCGGTGGTCTCCTCGTCGTCGAGGGCGATCCACGGGCCGGCGTCGCCCGCGGCGGCCGCGAGGGCGGCGCGGGTGGCCCGGGTGCCGACGGTGAGCACCGGCCGGGTGTCGGCCAGCATGAACGCCACCCGGTCGGCCGGGTACTCGGGGTCGACCGGCAGGTAGGCGGCGCCGGACTTGAGCACGGCGAGCACCGCGACCACGAGCTCGGCCTCGCGGGGCAGGGCGAGGGCGACGAACCGCTCGGGGCCCGCGCCCCGCTCGCGCAGCAGGCCGGCGAGCCGGTTCGCCCGCTCGTTCAGCGTCGCGTACGTGAGCTCGGTGCCGTCGCAGGAGACGGCGACCGCCTCGGGGTGCGCCGCCGCGGCGGCCTCGAAGCGGCGGACCAGCGAGTCGCCGGCCGCGACGGGGGCGAGCGGTCCTGCCGGGGTGTGCGCCCAGTCGGTGAGCAGCAGGTGCCGCTCCTCCTCGCCGAGGAGGTCGAGGTCGGCGACGGCGCGCCGGGGGTCGGCGAGCGCGGCGCCGAGGAGCCGGACGAGGCGCTCCCCGAGCCGCTCGGCGGTGTCCGCGTCGAACATGTCGGCGCTGTACTCGAGGTCGGCCTCGATCCCGTCGGGCCCGGCGTCCGCCGTCTCGCGGGGCCGCAGGTGCAGGACGAGGTCGAACTTGGCGACGTCGGTCGTCACGTGGAGCGGCTCGACGGCGAGGCCGGGCAGGCCGTCGAGCGATCCGAGGGCCCGGCTCTGGTCGTCGCCCCACTCCACGACCACCTGGAAGAGCGGGTGGCGGGCGGCGGACCGCTCGGGGCGCAGCGCCTCCACGAGCCGCTCGAAGGGCACGTCCTGGTGGGTGAAGGCGGCCAGGTCGGTCTCCCGGACCCGGTCGACGAGTTCGGCGAAGGTGGGGTCGCCGGACAGGTCGGTGCGCAGCACGAGCGTGTTGGCGAAGAAACCGACCACGTCCGCGAGGGCGTCGTCGGGGCGGCCGGCGACGGGCGAGCCGATGGGCACGTCGGTGCCCGCGCCGAGCCGCGAGAGCAGGGCCGCGAAGGCGGCCTGCACGACCATGAACGGGGTGGCGCGCAGCTCGCGGGCGAGCCGCACCACGCCGGTGTGCAGTTCCCCGGGGACCTCGAAGCGGTGGCGTCCGGCCCGGTGCGGTCCGGCGGCCGGGCGCGGCCGGTCGGCGGGCAGGGCCAGCTCCTCGGGGAGGCCCGCGAGGGCGGTGCGCCAGTGGTCGAGCTGACGGCCGAGCGGAGAGTCGGGGTCGTCCTCGTCGCCGAGGGCGGCCCGCTGCCAGAGCGCGAAGTCGGCGTACTGCAGGGCCTGTCCGGCGGCGGCCGGTGCCGTCGCGGACGATGCTCCGGTGGCGGCCGGTGCCGTCGCGGGCGAGGCTCCGGAGGTCCGGGCCCGGTAGGCGGCGGCCAGGTCGCGGGCGAGGACCGGCATGGAGGCGCCGTCGCCGGCGAGGTGGTGGACGACGACGAGCAGCACGTGCTCCTCGGGGCCGGTCGCGAACAGGGTGACGCGGACCGGGAGTTCGGCGGTCAGGTCGAAGGGCGTGCCGACCGCCGCGGCGAGCGCCGCGTCGAGCCCTTCGGCCGGGACGGTCACCCGCTCCACGGCCGTCCGCCCGACGGCCTCGGCCGCCTCGACGATCCGCTGGTACGGACCCTCGTCGTCCTCGGCAACGAGGGTGCGCAGGCTCTCGTGCCGGACGACGAGGTCCCCGATCGCGGCGGCGAGCGCGTCGCCGTCCAGGGCCCCGGTCAGGCGCAGCGCCATCGGGATGTTGTAGGCGGCGTTCGGCCCGTCGAAGCGGTGCAGGAACCACAGCCGCTGCTGGGCGTACGAGAGCGGCAGCCGTTCCGGACGCGCGAGCGCGGTCGGCGCGGCGGCGGCGCGCGGTCCTGCGGTCACAAGGCGGGCCAGCTCGCGCACGGTGGGCGTCTCGAAGAGCGCGCGGACGCCGATCTCGGCGCCGAGCACGGTCTGCGCCCGGGCGACCAGGCGCATCGCGAGGAGCGAGTGGCCGCCCAGGTCGAAGAAGGAGTCGTCGACGCCGACCCGGTCGACGCCGAGGACCTCGGCGAAGACCCCGGCGAGCAGCTCCTCGACCGGTGTGGACGCGGCCCGGCCCTCCGTCGCGCGGAGTTCGGGCGCGGGCAGCGCCGCCTGGTCCAGCTTGCCGTTCGGGGTGACCGGGAGCCGGTCGAGGACGACCACGGCGGCCGGGACCATGTGGTCGGGCAGGGTCTCGCGGACCCGGGCCCGTACCGCCTCGGGCGCCACGACGGCGCCGAGCGCGGGCACGGCGTAGGCGACGACCCGCCGGTCCCCCGGCCGGTCCTCGCGGACGACGACGGCGGCCGCGGCGACCTCGGGCACGCTCGCGACGGCGGCCTCGATCTCGCCGGGCTCGATGCGGAAGCCGCGCAGCTTGACCTGCCGGTCGGCCCGGCCCGCGTACACCAGCTGCCCGTCCTCGCGGCGGTGCGCCAGGTCTCCGGTGCGGTACATGCGAGCGCCGGGCGCGCCGAACGGGTCGGCGACGAACCGCTCGGCGCTCAGGCCGGGACGGTCCAGGTAGCCGCGGGCGAGGCCGGGCCCCGAGACGTACAGCTCGCCGACGACCCCGGCCGGGACCGGCTGGAGGTGGGCGTCGAGCAGGTGCGCGTGGAAGCCCGGCAGCGGCAGGCCGATCGGCGGGGCGCCGGGGCCGGACAGCGGGGGGCTCATGGTGGCGCAGACGGTCGTCTCGGTCGGGCCGTAGGCGTTGACCATCCGGCGGCCCGCGGACCAGCGTTCGGCCACGTGCGGCGGGCACTGCTCGCCGGCGACGGCGAGGCTGCGCAGGGTGGGCAGCGCCTCGGGGGCGAGCTCCTGGAGCGCGGCCGGCGGCAGGGTCGCGTGGGTGACGCCGTGCTCGGCGACGGTACGGGCCAGCGGCGCTCCGGGCAGCAGCTCCTCGCGCGGAGCGAGGACCAGGCAGGCGCCGGCGAGCAGGGTCACGGCCACCTCGGACACGGTGGCGTCGAAGCTCGGCGAGGCGAACTGTAGGACGCGGCTGTCCGGTGCGACGTCGAACGCGGCCCGCTGGGCCCGGGCGAGCCCCGGGATGCCGGCGTGGGTGACGACGACGCCCTTGGGGAGGCCGGTGGAGCCGGAGGTGTAGATGACGTACGCGGCCTGCCCGGGGGCGGTCCGGCGCTCCGGCGCGGGGCCGCCGGTGGAGAGGTCGAGCGTCTCGACGTCCAGGCGCAGCGCCGGGGTCGGCGGCAGGTCGACGTCGGCGGAGGTGAGGACGACGTCGGGCGCGGCGTCCGCCAGCATGTACGCGATCCGCTCGGCCGGGTACCCGGGGTCGACCGGCACGAACGCGCCGCCCGCCAGGGCGACGGCGTGCAGGGCCACCACGAGGTCGGCGGAGCGCGGAAGCACGACGGCGACGCGCCGCTCGGCGTCCACTCCGGCGTCGGCGAGGATCCGGGCCAGCGCCCCTGCACGGTCCGCGAGTTCACGGAAGGTCAGGCGCTCCGCTCCGAAGACGACCGCGGGGGCGTCCGGGGTGCGGCGGGCCTGCTCGGTGAAGAGCTCGGGCCAGGTCCGCGGGGACTCCGCCGCCTCGGCCGGGCCCCGGCCGAGGGCGATCAGCTCCGCGCGTCCGGCGGCGTCCTCGGCGGAGATCCGGCCGACGGGCGTGCCGGGCTCGGTGACGACGGTGTGCAGGAGCCGGCGGAACCGGTCGGCGATCCCCGCGGCGCGCTCGGGGCCGAGCACGTCGGTGCGGTGGTGGACGCGGACGTGGAGCCCGCCGTGCACCGGGCTCGCCTCCAGGGCGAGCGCGTAGTGGGTGACGGAGTCGTGGTCGACGCCGCCGACCTCGAGACCGGCGCGGCGTGCGGCGTCGCGCAGCGCGTTGGCGTCGAGCGGATAGTTCTCGAAGACCATCGAGGTGTCGAAGAGCTCGCCGAGTCCGGCGGCCCGCTGGATGTCGACCAGGCCGAGGTGGTGGTGGTCGACCAGCCGGGCCTGCTCCAGCTGGAGGCGGCGCGCCAGCTCCCCGACGGGCTCGTCGGCGCGCAGGGCGGCGCGCAGCGGGACGGTGTTGATGAAGAGGCCGACCATGTCGGCGACGCCGGGCAGTTCGGCGGGACGCCCGCTCACGGTGGTGCCGGTGACGACGTCGTCGCGGCCGGTCAGCCGGGCCACGAGGAGCATCCACGCCACCTGGACGAGGGTGTTGACGGTGACGCCGAGGCGACGGGCCGCCGCCTCCATGCCCTCGGTCGGGACGGTGAACTCCAGTCGGCCGGGCTCCTGGTGCGCGGGGGCGGGGCCGGTGGCGAGGAGGGTGCCGCCGTCGAGTCCGGCGAGCGCGTCCCGCCAGGCCGCGGTGGCCGCCTCCCGGTCCTGCCCGGCGAGCCAGGCCAGGTACTCGGCGTGCGGGCGGGGCTCGGGGAGCGGGTCGCCCAGGTAGTGGGCCATGAGCTCGCGCAGGACGACGGGGAGCGACCAGCCGTCCCGGACGCTGTGGTGGGTGGTGACGACGAGGGTGCTGCGGTCGCCGCGGGCGACGAGGGTGTAGCGGCTGAGGGGCGCGGCGGTGACGTCGAAGCCGCGGCGGCGGTCGGCGTCGAGGAGCGCGGCCAGCGCCTCGTCGGACCGGGCGTCCGCGCCGGTCAGTTCGGTCTCCGTCCAGTCCAGCGGCGGCTCGGCGAGGACCACCTGGACGGGCGTGCCGGCGGAGGTGCGGCGGAAGGCGGCCCGCAGCGCGGTGTGCCGGCGCTGCACCTCGGCGGCGGCGGCGCGCAGCCGGGCGGGGTCGACCGGGCCGACCAGGTCGATGCGGAGCTGGGAGACGTACGGGTCGTCGGCGCCGTCCCCGTACAGGTGGTGGAAGAGCAGGCCCTCCTGGAGCGGGGCGAGGGGCAGCAGTCCGGCCACGCCGGGGTCCGCCTCCAGCTCCCGGATCTCGTCCTGGGTCAGCTCGACGAGCAGGTCGGAGGGGGTGTGCCCGCCGGCGCCGGGAAGGGCGGCGTGGGCAGCGAGGCCGCGCAGCGCGGCGAACCACAGCTCCGCGAGCCGGGCGGCGGCCTCGTCGTCGACGAGGGCGCGGGCCCAGGTCCAGGTGGCGACGAGTTCGAGCCCGTCGGGGCCCTCGTGGGTGGCCGCGTTGACCTCGACGACGTGCGAGAGCGGGACGTCCGGGGCCTCGTCGGCGCCGAGGCCGGCCAGCTCCCAGCCCGCGCCGAGCGCGCCGCCGGCGCGCAGTCGGCCCATGTAGTTGAAGCCGATCTGCGGCTCGTGCCTGGCCGCCAGGTCCGGCGCCGTGCCGGGGTCGACGTGGCGGGCGAGGCCGTAGCCGATGCCCTCGCGCGGGGTGGTGCGCAGCTGCTCCTTGACGGAGCGCAGCACGTCGCCGGCCTCCCGCGTGCCGTCGAGGACGGCTCCGGGTCCGGTCTCGCCGGTGTCGAGGCGGACGGGGTGGGCGACGGTGAACCAGCCGACGGTACGGGACAGGTCGGCGCCCGGCACGAGGTGCTCGAAGCGGCCGTGGCTCTCGACGTCCACGAGGAGTCCGGCCCGGTCGCCGCGCCACTGGGGCACGGCGGCGGCGAGCGCGGTCAGCAGGACGTCGTCGGGGCTCGCGTGGTAGGCGGCGGGGACGGAGCCGAGGACCGCCTCGGTCACGTCGGCGGGGAGCCGCAGGGTGAGCCTGCCGCCGGTGGAGCGCAGGTCGAGGGCGGGGTCGAGGGGGCGCGGGCCGAGCTGCGGGTCGCCGCCGTCGAGCAGCGCGCGCCAGTGGTCGGCGTCGTCCGCGGGCAGGGCGACGACCGCCTGCGCCCACTGGGCGAAGCTCGTGCCGACGGCGGTCGGCGCGGGCTCCCGGCCGGTGCTGACGGCCTGCCAGGCCTCGGCGAGGTCGGGCACGACGACGCGCCAGGAGACGCCGTCGACGGCGAGGTGGTGGACGAGGAGGAGGAGGAGGCCGGAGTCGGCGGGGCCGCGGTCGAACCAGACGGCGCGCAGCACCCGCCCGGCGGCGGGGTCCAGCTCGTCACGGACGCGGGCCGCCTCGGCGGCCACGAGCGCGGCGAGCACCTCGTCCCGGTCGCCGGCGCCGTCGGCCGGGACGGCCGCAGCGGGGGCGGTGGCGCCGCCTGTCGGCGTGCCCGGGGCCGTACCAGTGGCGTCGCCCGTCGGCGTACCCGGAGCCGTACCGGCGGCGTCGCCCGTCGGCTTGCCGTGAATCGTGGCCGTGGCGTCCACGCGGGTCAGGCAGGACGCGGCCGGGACGGACCCGGCGATCTCGAACGCGTGCCGGTCGACCACCCGCATGCGCAGCATGTCGTGCCGGTCGAGGACGGCCTGGAGGGCGGCCTCCAGGTGTTCGCGGGAGGTCGGCGGCACCTTCAGCACCAGCGACTGGTGGTACTGGGCGACCCTGCCGCCCCGGTCGACGAGCCGTCGCATGAGCGGCAGG
>NZ_MWIG01000332.1:0-2009 GCF_002156145.1 Streptomyces sp. NRRL B-24572
CAGATCCACCGAACGCGGCAGCACCACCGCCACCAGACGCTCGGGACCCGCACCCCGCTCCACCAGCCACCGCGCCAGACGGTTCGCCCGACCGTTCAACTCCCGGTAGGACACCGCCTCCTCACCGAAGACCAGAGCGGTCGCCTCCGGCGTCCGCACCACCTGCGCCTCGAACAGCTCGGGGACCGAGGACGGCGTCACCGGGTGGTCCGTGGCGTTCCACTCCGCGAGCATCCGCTCCCGCTCCTCCGGAGCGAGCACGTCCACCGCGGTGACCGGGGTCCCGGGGTCGGCGACGACCGCCTCCAGGACCCGCGTGAAGCGCTCGACGATCGACTCGACCGTCGCCCGGTCGAAGAGGTCGGTGCTGTATTCGAGGTGGCCGTGGAGGCCGGCGGGGGCGCCCTCGGGGCCGTACTCCTCCTTGAGGGCGAGGGTCAGGTCGAACTTGGCGACCCGGACGCTCGTCGGCTCGACGGCGGCGGTCAGTCCGGGCAGTCCCCCGCCCGCGCCGTCCAGCGGCCCGTCGTCGTTGTTGTTCCACATGAGCATGGTCTGGAACAGCGGGTGGCGGGCCAGCGACCTCGGCGGGTTGATCACCTCGACGAGCCGCTCGAACGGCACGTCCTGGTGGGCGTAGGCGGCGAGCGCGGTCTCCCGGACGCGGCCGACGAGTTCGGCGAAGGTGGGGTCGCCCGACAGGTCGGTGCGCAGCACGAGGCTGTTCACGAAGAAGCCGACCAGGTCTTCGAGGGCTTCGTCGGTGCGGCCGGCGATCGGCGTGCCGACGGGGATGTCGTCGCCCGCGCCGAGCCGGGACAGCAGGGTGGCGTAGGCGGCCTGGACGACCATGAAGAGGCTGGCGCGGGTCTCCTCGGCGAGCGAGGCGAGCCCGGCGTGCAGGGCGGCGGGGACCTGGAAGGCGACGGTGTCGCCCCGGTAGGTGGGGGCGGCGGGCCGCGGGCGGTCCGTCGGCAGGCTCAGCTCCTCGGGGAGGTCCGCGAGGGTCCGCTTCCAGTGGGCGAACTGCCGGGAGACCAGGCTCTCCGGGTCGTCCTCGGAGCCGAGGAGCTCGCGCTGCCACAGGGTGTAGTCCGCGTACTGCACGGGCAGCGGCGCCCAGCTCGGGGCGTCGCCCGAGCAGCGGGCGGCGTAGGCGCGGGTGAGGTCGCGGGCGAGGACGGGGGCCGACCAGCCGTCGGTGGCGATGTGGTGCAGGAGCAGCAGCAGGACGTGCTCGTCGGGGCCGGTCCCGAAGAGGGTGGCCCGGAGGGGCGGCTCGGCGGCGAGGTCGAAGGGGTGGCGGGCGGCTTCGGCGAGGCGTCGGGGCAGGTCGTCGGGGCCGGTCCGGACGGTGCGCAGGCTGCCGAGGCGTTCCTGCGCCTCCTCCGGGGTGAGGACGGTCTGGTGTCCGCCGTCGGCGTCGTCGGCGAAGACGGTGCGCAGGCTCTCGTGGCGGGTGACGACGTCGCCGAGGGCTGCCTCCAGGGCCTCGTGGTCGAGGCCGCCGCTGAGCCGGAGGGCGGTGGGCATGTTGTACGTGGGGCTGGGGCCCTCCAGGCGGTGGAGGAACCAGAGCCGCTGCTGGGCGTAGGAGAGCGGGACGCGCTCCGGGCGCTCGCGCGGGGTGACGGGGGTGCGGGCGCCGTCGGCGGTGGCGAGCAGGCCCGCGAGGCCGGCGACGGTGGGCTCCTCGAAGAGTCCGCGGACGGCGAGTTCGACGCCGAGGACGGAGCGGATGCGGCTGACGAGGCGGGTCGCGAGGAGCGAGTGGCCGCCGAGGTCGAAGAAGTCCTGGTCGATGGTGACCTGCGGGACGCCGAGGACGTCGGCGAACAGGCCGCACAGGATCTCCTCCTGCGGCGAGCGGGGCGCGCGTCCGGTGCCGCTGGTCGCCTCGGGGGCGGGCAGGGCGGTCCGGTCCAGCTTGCCGTTGCGGGTGAGCGGCAGCGCGTCGAGGGCGACGAACGCCGACGGGACCATGTAGTCGGGCAGGTTCGCGCCGAGGA
>NZ_MWIG01000333.1:0-23616 GCF_002156145.1 Streptomyces sp. NRRL B-24572
CCGGTCGTGGCCCGGCCCCGGTCGTGGCCCGGCCCCGGCCGTCTACGCCGGCGGCTGCCAGCGGGCCAGGGCCCGCAGGGCTCCCGGGCTGAGCCGGGACAGGAAGTGGGCGCCCCGGGCCTCGGGGGTCACCGGGACGACGGCCCGGTCGTGCAGGACCGCCCCCAGGATCGCGTCCGCGACCTTCTCCGGCGGGTAGTTCCGCAGACCGTAAAGACGGGAGGCCTTCTGCTGCCGCCGCTTCTCCTCCGCCGCGTCCGTGACCCCGGCGAACCGCGCGGTCGCCGTGATGTTGGTGTTGACGATGCCGGGGCATATCGCCGACACCCCGATGCCCTGGTCCGCCAGTTCGGCCCGCAGGCACTCGCTGAGCATCAGCACCGCCGCCTTCGACGTGCTGTACGCGGGCAGCGCCCGGGAGGGCTGGAAGGCCGCCGCCGACGCGGTGTTGACGATGTGGCCGCCCTGACCGCGCGCGGTCATCTGCGCACCGAAGAACCGGCAGCCGTGGATCACGCCCCACAGGTTGACGTCCAGGACCTTCTTCCACTCCTCGGCCGAGGTCTCGAAGAAGGAACCCGTGAGCCCGATGCCCGCGTTGTTGACCAGGACGTCGACGACGCCGTACTCGTCCGCCACCTTCGCGGCCAGCTTCTCCATCGCCTCCTCGTCGGCGACGTCGACCACCTCGCCCCAGGCCTCCGGGGCGCCGATCAGGCGCGCCATCTCGGCCGTGCGGGCCGCGCCCTCGGCGTCCCGGTCCACGGCCACCACCCGGGCACCGGCCTCCGCGAACGCGAAGGCGGTGGCCCGGCCGATGCCGCTGGCCGCCCCGGTGACCAGGACCAGCTGCCCGCCGAACCGCTCCGCGTACTCCGGCTTCACCCCGCTCTTCGCCGCCGTCGCCGCCAGCGGCTTCGGCGCCTTGGTGGCCGCGTCCTCGTTGGCCCGGACGAACTCGGCGATCCAGGCCGACAGCTGGTCCGGCCGGGTGCGCGGCACCCAGTGCTTGGCGGGCAGGGTGCGCCGGGTCAGGTCCGGCACCCAGGTGCCCAGGTCGTCGTAGAGCCGCTCGGAGAGGAAGGCGTCACCGGTCGGCGTGATCAGCTGCACGGGCACGTGCGCGTACGCGTCGGGACGCGGCCTGCCGAGCCGGGCCCGGACGTTGTCCCGGTAGAGCCAGGCGCCGTGCGCCGCGTCGCTCGGCAGGGAGGGCGTCGGGTAGTCGCCGGCCGGGACCTTCTCCATCCGCTCCAGGAGCTTCGGCCAGCGCTTGCCGAGCGGCCCGCGCCAGGCGAGCTCCGGCAGCACGGGCGTGTGCAGCATGTACACGTACCAGGACTTGGCGCCCTGGCCGAGGAGCTGCCCGACCCGGCGCGGGGTGGGCCGGGTCATCCGCTGCTTGATCCAGTGCCCGAAGTGGTCGAGCGAGGGACCCGACATCGAGGTGAAGGAGGCGATCCGGCCCTCGGTGCGCCGCACGGTGGCGAACTCCCAGGACTGCACCGAACCCCAGTCGTGGCCGACGAGGTGGACCGGCCGGTCCGGGCTGACGGCGTCGGCGACCGCGAGGAAGTCGTCCGTCAGCTTCTCCAGGGTGAAGCCGCCGCGCAGCGGTGCCGGGGCCGTCGACCGGCCGTGGCCCCGGACGTCGTACAGCACGACGTGGAACTCCTCGGCGAGGCGCGTCGCGACCTCCGACCACACCTCCTTGGAGTCCGGGTACCCGTGCACGAGGAGGACGGTCGGCCGGTCCGTGTCGCCGAGCTCGGCGACGCACAGCTCGATCCCGCCCGTCCGGACCCAGCGCTCCCGCGCCGCGGTGAGCTCCGCGATTCCCGCCATCAGACCGCCCCTTCGTTCCAGCGCCGCACGTGCGGCAGATCGTCGTCCAGCCAGAATGCGCTCTGCTCGGGGTCCCGGGAGTCGGTGACGACCAGGATCTCCTCGAACTTCGCGCCCGTCCCCCGGAACCCGAGGTGCGGCTCGACCGCCCACAGCCCGGGCACGGGCGGGTGGTCGGAGAACTTGTACGGCGACCAGAGCGGCGACCAGCCGTCCCGGTGACCGTGCACGGCGTCGCTCGCCAGGCCCTTGAGCGACTGGGTGCCGAAGCCGAAGAGCGTCGGCGCCCAGCGGCGCTCCTTCACCCGGTCGATCTTGTGGGCGATGACGCCGAAGGGATAGGCCCGGTGCCGGTTCGCGTACCCCTGGCGGACCATGAGCCGGTCCACGTCCTCGTATATCTCGCGCAGCGTGCGGCGCTCGCGCACCTCGCGCAGGATCAGCTCGCGGTGGGCCTCCAGGTCGGCTAGCAGCTTGTCGTGCAGGGGGTTGAGGCCCAGGCAGCCGCTGTAGCCGATGTCGGCCGTGTACCCCTTGTAGACCGGCGCCATGTCGAGGATGAAGGGCATCCCCGCCTCAAGCCGCCGGTTCGTGGGGAAGAACTGCAGCGGGATCCTGAAGTCCACGAAGGCCGTGCGGTCCCCGAACCAGGCGAACGGCCGGTGGAACCAGTCCCGAACCCCCCGCTCGTACAGCCACTCCCGCTGCATCCGGGCGGCCTCGCGCTCGGTCACGCCCGGCTTGAGCTGGGCCGCGACGGCTTCCGCGCACTCGTACGAGAGCCGCTGTACTTCCCTGAACCCCCGCAGCTCCGCGGAGAGTTCGCCTGTCACTGCTGAGGCCATGCCACCCGCCGTCCCGTGTGAGCGCCCGGCTGCGCTACGCGTCCGTAACTTGACACCGATGAATGTGACAATGCCCGGCGGCTGAGTCAAGGGGTCGGACAGCGGCCTGTGGAAAAGTCCGGCGGAAAGACGGTGGGAAGACGGGGGAAAGCCGGTGGGAAGCCGGTGGGAAGCCGGTGGGAAGACCGACCGCCGGCCTGGGGAGAAAGACTTTCGTCTCGACGCCCCTACGGGCTTGTACTCCTGAAGTGGGAGAAGGATCGAGCCGTTGGGCTGACGACTGCTGTAGCGCACGCCACTACCGTCGAAGCGTGACTGTGATCGCCACCGAAAGCCTCAGCAAGCGGTTCCCCCGGGTGACCGCTCTCGACCGGCTCTCCCTGGACATCGGGCCCGGTGTGACCGGACTTGTGGGTGCCAACGGAGCCGGTAAGTCCACGATGATCAAAATCCTGCTCGGACTCTCCCCCGCCACGGAGGGCAGCGCCCAAGTCCTGGGCCTCGACGTCCGGACGCACGGCCCCGAGATCCGTGAGCGCGTCGGGTACATGCCCGAGCACGACTGCCTCCCGCCGGACGTCTCGGCCACCGAGTTCGTCGTCCACATGGCGCGGATGTCCGGGCTGCCCGCGACCGCCGCCCGCGAGCGGACCGCCGACACCCTGCGCCACGTCGGCCTGTACGAGGAGCGCTACCGCCCGATGGGCGGCTACTCGACGGGCATGAAGCAGCGGGTGAAGCTCGCCCAGGCGCTGGTCCACGACCCGAAGCTGGTCCTCCTCGACGAGCCGACCAACGGCCTCGACCCGGTCGGCCGGGACGAGATGCTCGGCCTGATCCGCCGGGTCTGGACCGACTTCGGGATCTCCGTCCTCGTCACCTCGCACCTCCTGGGCGAGCTGGAGCGGACCTGCGACCACGTCGTCGTCATCGACGGCGGAAAGCTGCTGCGGTCCAGCTCCACCAGCGACTTCACCCGGACCACCACGACGCTCGCGGTCGAGGTCACCGACTCGGACAGTCACCCCGACGGCACGGGCGCCCTGCGCGATGCCCTCGCCGCCGCCGGCGTCACCCTCCACCCGGGCGTGGAGGACGGCCTGCCGGGCGCCGGCCACATCCTGCTCCTGGAGGCGGCCGGCGAGGAGACGTACGACCTCGTGCGGGACACCGTCGCCGGCCTCGGCCTCGGTCTCGTCCGCATGGAGCAGCGCCGCCACCACATCGCCGAGGTCTTCAAGGCGAAGGACCAGGAGGAGGTGCCGGCTCGATGAGCTCCCAGGCCCCCGAAACGACCCAGATCCACAACATCGGCTACCGGTCCTACGACGGCCCGCGCCTCGGCCGGGCGTACGCGCGCAGGTCGCTGTTCTCGCAGTCGCTGCGCGGCGCGTACGGCCTGGGCCGCAGCGCCAAGTCCAAGGTGCTGCCGATGCTGCTCTTCGCGGTGATGTGCGCGCCCGCGCTGATCATCGTCGCGATCTCGGTGTACACCAAGGCCGACAAGCTCTTCATGGAGTACACCCAGTACGCGGTCTACCTCCAGCTCGTCATCGCCGTCTTCCTGGCCTCCCAGGCCCCCCAGTCGGTCTCCCGCGACCTGAGGTTCCGGACGGTCCCGCTGTACTTCTCCCGCCCCATCGAGCGGGTGGACTACGTCCTCGCCAAGTACGCGGCGATGGCCTCGGCGCTCTTCGTCCTCACCGTCACCCCGCTGCTCATCATGTGGATCGGCTCGATGCTGGCCAAGATGGACTTCGCCGAGCAGGCCAAGCTGTTCGGCCAGGGCCTCGTCTCCGTCGCGGTCCTGTCGGTGCTCTTCGCCGGCATCGGCCTGGTCATGGCCGCGCTCACCCCGCGCCGCGGCTTCGGCGTCGCCGCCGTGATCGCCGTCCTCACCATCTCCTACGGCGCGGTCTCCACCCTCCAGGGCATCTCCTACGCCACCGAGAACACCGGCTCCATCGTCTGGCTCGGCCTCTTCTCCCCCCTCACCCTCGTCATCGGCCTGCAGAACGCCTTCCTCGGCGCCCCCGCCTCCTTCCCCGGCGAGATGCAGGTCGGCGCCGGCGTGGGCGTGGTCTACCTGCTGACCGTCCTCGCGCTCGTCGCCGCCTGCTACGGCATCCTGATGCGCCGCTACCGAAAGGTCGGACTGTGAGTACCTTGCACATCGACCACGTCTCGCGCTGGTTCGGAAACGTGGTGGCGGTCAACGACATCACGATGTCGATCGGCCCCGGCGTCACCGGCCTCCTCGGCCCCAACGGCGCCGGGAAGTCCACCCTCATCAACATGATGGGCGGCTTCCTCGACCCCTCCACCGGCAGCGTGACCCTCGACGGCCAGCCGGTCTGGCGCAACGAGTCGGTCTACCGCTCCATCGGCGTCGTCCCCGAGCGGGAGGCGATGTACGACTTCCTCACCGGCCGCGAGTTCGTCGTGGCCAACGCCGAACTCCAGGGCCTCGGCGCGGCGGAGGCCCAACGGGCCCTGGCGACCGTCGAGATGGAGTACGCGCAGGACCGGAAGATCGCCACGTACAGCAAGGGCATGCGGCAGCGCGTGAAGATGGCCTCCGCCCTCGTCCACGAGCCGTCCGTGCTGCTGCTCGACGAGCCGTTCAACGGCATGGACCCGCGCCAGCGCATGCAGTTGATGGACCTGCTGCGGCGGATGGGCGCCGAGGGCCGCACGGTCCTGTTCTCCTCGCACATCCTGGAGGAGGTCGAGCAGCTCGCCTCCCACATCGAGGTGATCGTGGCCGGACGGCACGCGGCCTCCGGCGACTTCCGCAAGATCCGTCGGCTGATGACGGACCGGCCGCACCGCTACCTGGTCCACTCCAGCGACGACCGGGCGCTCGCCGCCGCGCTGATCGCCGACCCGTCCACGGCCGGCATCGAGGTCGACGCGGTGGACGGCGGACTGCGGATCCAGGCCGTCGACTTCGGACGGTTCACCGAGCTGCTGCCGAAGGTCGCGAAGGAGCGGGGCATCCGGCTCCTCACGGTCTCGCCCTCGGACGAGTCCCTCGAATCCGTCTTCTCGTATCTCGTCGCGGCCTGAAAGGAGTACGACCCCGATGTACGACCCCACCGTCGCCCGGCTCACCTACCGGGCCCTCCTCGGCCGCCGACGCGCGGCGATCCTCTTCCTCCTGCCCGGCCTGCTCCTGGTCATCGCCGCGGCCGTCCGCGTGCTCAACGGCGCGGACGACCAGGTCGCGGCCGACCTCCTCGGCGGCTTCGGGCTCGCCACGATGGTCCCGCTGATCGGCGTCATCGCCGGCACGGGCGCGATCGGCCCGGAGATCGACGACGGCTCCATCGTCTACCTGCTCTCCAAGCCGGTGAAGCGGACGACGATCATCACCACCAAGCTGTACGTGGCCGTCGCCGTCACCATGGTCTTCTCGGCCGTGCCGACGCTGATCGCCGGCTTCATCCTGAACGGGAACGGGCAGCAGGTCGCCGTCGCCTACACGGTCGCCGCGCTGGTCGCCTCCATCGCCTACAGCGCGCTCTTCCTGCTGCTCGGCACGGTGAGCCGGCACGCCGTGGTGATCGGCCTCGTCTACGCCCTGGTCTGGGAGGCGCTCTTCGGCTCCCTGATCTCCGGCGCCCGCACCCTCAGCGTCCAGCAGTGGGCGCTCGCGCTCGCCGAGAAGGTCACCGGCGACGGCCTGGTCCACTCGGACGTGGCCCTGCCGACGGCGACCGTGCTGCTCGTCGCCGTCACCCTCGGCGCCACCTGGTTCGCCGGCCACAAGCTGCGCACCCTGAAGCTGGCCGGCGAGGAGTAGCCGCCCTCGGACGGAACGTCAGACCGTACGCCCTCCGGGGCGGAACGTCAGACCGTGCGGTCGCGGGCGNNGCGGCGGCCATCAGATAGCCGACCGTCTGGGCCATCCCCGACAGCCGGGCCGCGGTCACCGCGTCCCCGGAGCGCAGCACGATCAGGGTCAGGGCGAGGCCGATGCCACCGCCCTGGCCGACGCCGAGGAGCGCCGACCAGAGCCAGGCGCCCTCGACGGGGGACACCATCAGCCCGGCGTAACCGGCCGCGACCAGCGTCGTGACCAGCACGATCAGCGGGCGCTGGCTGCGCATCCGGCCGGCGAGCAGCGGCACCGCGAAGGCGCCGGCGACCTGGGTCAGGTTGTTGAAGGCGAAGATCATGCCGGCCGTGGAGCGGCTCATCCCGTGGTCGGTGAAGATCGTCGGCATCCAGGCGATCAGCACGTACGTCCACAGCGACTGCAGGCCCATGAAGAGGGTGACCTGCCAGGCCAGCGCCGAGCGCCAGACGCTCACCGGGCGGGCGCCGCCGGCCGGGACGGCCCGTACCTCGTGTCCCGTACGTCCGCGGGCGATCAGCACCTGCGGGAGCCAGGCGAGGGCCGCGACCGCGGCGAGCAGCGACCAGAAGCCCAAAGAGGCTTCCCAGCCGCCGCCCAGAGCCTTCTCCAGGGGGACCGCGGCCGCCGCGGCGGCCGTCGCACCGGCGATCATCGCGCCCGTGTAGACCGAGGTCATCGAGGCCGCGCGGTCCGGGAAGTCACGCTTGATCAGGCCCGGCATCAGCACGTTGAGCAGGGCGATCGCGGTGCCGACGAGGAGCCCGCCGCCGTACAGGGCGTACACGGACGGCAGCACGCGCGCGAGGATGCCGGCGCCGAGCAGCAGGAGCGCCGTGAACAGCACGCGCTCGGCGCCGAACCGGCGCCCGAGCCACGGCGCCACCAGCGCGCCCACGCCGAGGAACAGCACCGGTACCGAGGTCACGAGCGAGCTCGCGGTCGCCGAGAGCCCGAAGGTGGCGGATATCTCGCCGACCAGCGGGGCCACGCTCGCGAGCGCGACCCGCATGTTCAGCGAGGCGAGGACGATGCCGACGAGGAGCACCGCCGGGTGCGCGAGCAGCGCGCGCCGGGCCGCCGCCCCCTCGGCCGAGCGCCGGACCCCGGCCTCGGCGTCGACGAGCACGCGGTTCTCTTCCTCGGTCCTCATCGGTTCTGCTCCATCAGCGCCGCGACCGTCTCCATCGGCGCCCGCAGCAGCTCGCGGGCCTGCCGCTCCGCCGCCTCCGGATCACCGGCCTCGACGGCCACCACCAGGGCCTCGTGGGCGTCGATGTCGACCGGGGGCATCTCCCGGTCGCCGAGGGCCTCCACCAGGACCTCGTGCACCTGCGTGGAGAAGAAGCGGTACACCTCGACGAAGGCCGCGTTGTGCGTCGCGCCGACGACCGCGAGGTGGAAGGCGAGGTCCGCGTCCGCGTCCCGGTCGCCCTCCTCCCGCAGGGTGGTCAGGGCGTCCCGCAGCCGCACCAGGTCGTCGGCGTCGCGCCGGGCGGCCGCGAGCCGGGCGGCCTCGGCCTCCAGGGCGATCCGGAGTTCGAGGACGTCGGCCGCGCCCGCGTGCCGGACGCCGCGGAGCACGGCGGCCGGGTCGGCGGTCGACCGGACGAAGGTGCCGTTGCCCTGCCGGGACTCGAGGAGGCCGGCGTGGACGAGGACCCGGACCGCCTCGCGGACGGTGTTGCGGCCCACGCCGAGCTGCTGCGCGAGTTCGTGCTCGGTCGGGATGCGGTCGCCGACCGCCCACTCCCCTTCGGTGAGCTGCGTGCGCAGCTGTTCCACCACGGAGTCCACCAGCGAGGTCCGCCCCGCCGCCTTGAGTGCCATGGAAATCCTTCATTCGCCCGGTTGCCCAGTCATCCTACAAGTGACCTCCCTCGCCTCCCCGGCCGGGCCGCAGCGACCGGACTACTGTGGGCTCGTACGTGTGCCGAACACCCTCACCACCCTCGGGAGTCAGTCATGTCAGACCGCTTCGACGTCGTCGTACTCGGAGCTGGCCCCGGCGGCTACGTCGCCGCCATCCGCGCCGCCCAGCTGGGCAAGCGGGTCGCGGTCGTCGAGGAGAAGTACTGGGGCGGTGTCTGCCTGAACGTCGGCTGCATCCCCACCAAGGCGCTGCTGCGCAACGCCGAGCTCGCCCACATCTTCAACCACGAGGCCAAGACCTTCGGCATCAAGGTCGACGGCACGGTCACCTTCGACTACCGCGAGGCGTTCAACCGCAGCCGCTCGGTCGCGGACGGCCGCGTCAAGGGCGTCCACTTCCTGATGAAGAAGAACGGGATCACCGAGTTCAACGGCCGGGGCACCTTCCTCGACGCGAACACCCTCCAGGTGGCCAAGGCCGACGGCACCTCGGAGACGATCACCTTCGACAACTGCATCATCGCCACCGGCGCCTCCCCGCGCCTGCTGCCGGGCACGTCCCTGAGCGACCGCGTCGTCTCGTACGAGCAGCAGATCCTCGCCGAGGACGCCCCGAAGTCGATCGTCATCGCCGGCGCCGGCGCCATCGGCATCGAGTTCGCGTACGTGCTGAACAACTACGGCACCAAGGTCACGATCGTCGAGTTCCTCGACCGGGTCGCCCCGCTGGAGGACGAGGAGGTGTCGAAGGAGCTGGCGAAGCAGTACCGCAAGCTCGGCATCGACGTCCTGACCTCCACCCGCGTCGAGGCCATCGACGAGTCCGGCCCGCAGGTCCGCGTCACCGTCACCGGCAAGGACGGCGTCCAGAAGGTCCTGGAGGCCGACAAGGTCCTCCAGGCCATCGGCTTCGCGCCGAACGTCTCCGGCTACGGCCTGGAGAACACCGGTGTCGCCCTCACCGAGCGCGGCGCGATCGACGTCGACGGCCGCTGCCGCACCTCCGTGCCGCACATCTACGCCATCGGTGACGTCACCGCGAAGCTGATGCTCGCGCACACCGCCGAGGCCATGGGCGTCATCGCGGCCGAGACCATCGGGGACGCCGAGACGATGGAGCTCGACTACCCGATGATCCCGCGCGCGACCTACTGCCAGCCGCAGATCGCCAGCTTCGGCTGGACCGAGGCGCAGGCCCGCGAGAAGGGCTACGACGTCAAGGTCGCCAAGTTCCCGTTCGTCGCGAACGGCAAGGCGCACGGCCTCGGCGACGCCACCGGCTTCGTGAAGATCGTCGCCGACGCGAAGTACGGCGAGATCATCGGCGCCCACCTGATCGGCCCCGACGTCACCGAGCTGCTGCCCGAGCTGACCCTGGCCCAGCAGTGGGACCTCACGGTCCACGAGGTCGCCCGGAACGTCCACGCGCACCCGACCCTGGGCGAGGCCGTGAAGGAAGCGATCCACGGTATTGCGGGACACATGATCAATTTCTGAGGTTTCTCCCGGCTTCGGGTGATAGGCACTGAAAGGTGCCGAGCAAAACCTCTCCGGGTGGAGCCCCTCCGGGCGAAACCCCTCCGGGTGGCGAACCGTCCCGGCCGATCAGGTCGTGGGTGTGTTCGTCACCCGGTACGCACGTGTGGCTGGCGGTCATCGCGATCACCAGCCTCGTCATCGCGCTCGCCCCCCACGGCCTGGAGACCTATCTCCTCCACCGCAACAGCAGCAATCTCCACCAGCTCGCGCACCATCCGATGCGGGCCCTGCTCGGCAGCGCGTTCTGGATCGAGAACCCCGCCGACCTGCTGCTGTACGCGGTGCTCTTCGAGGTCTTCCACGCTCCCGTGGAACGCTGGCTGGGCACTCCGAAATGGCTCTTCACCGTCGCCACCGCCCACATTGCGGCCACGCTCATCAGCCAGCAGGTGGTCCTCGTGGCCATCCGGCTCCACGACGTGCCGCGCAGCATGGCCCACGTCGTCGACATCGGGGTCAGCTACGGCCTCGCCGCCTCCGCCGGGATCCTCACCTACCGGCTTCCGAACCCCTGGCGCTGGTTCTACCTCGCCGCGGTCCTCGCGTTCTTCCTCGTACCGCTGGCCGCCGACCGCACGTACACCGACCTCGGCCACGCGATCTCCCTCGCGATCGGCCTGGCCTGCTACCCGCTGACCCGGTGTCCACCGCCCCCGGGAAAACCAGTGGTACCCGAACGTCCGTCCGGCGCACACTGATTGCACGGGGGACACGGGGGATCTCCCGGGCGCGGCCGCTTCGAGCGCGCGGACCTTCGGTCCGCGCGAGGCCGTGAACCCGCGAAGGCCCGCTCCCCCCGGGGAGCGGGCCTTCGTACGGAATCCGGACGGTCAGACCGAGAGCAGGCGCTCCAGGACGACCGCGATGCCGTCCTCCTCGTTCGAGGCCGTCACCTCGTCCGCCACCGCCCGCAGCTCCTCGTGCGCGTTGCCCATGGCCACGCCGTGCGCCGCCCAGCCGAACATCGGGATGTCGTTCGGCATGTCGCCGAAGGCGATCGTCTCCGCGGCCTTCACGCCGAGCCGGCGCGCCGCGAGCGACAGACCGGTCGCCTTGCTCAGACCGAGCGGGAGGATCTCCACGATGCCGGGCCCCGCCATGACGACGTCCACGAGCCCGCCGACCGTCTCCCGCGCGATCCGGGTCAGCTCGTCGTCGCTCAGCGTCGGATGCTGGACGTACATCTTGGTCAGCGGCGCCGACCACAGCTCCGCCGGGTCCTCGTACGCCACGTACGGCAGCGGCCCCTCCTGCGCCCGGTAGCCGGGGCCCATCAGGACCTCGCCGTCCAGACCGTCGCGGCTGGCGGCCAGCGCCAGCGGGCCCACCTCCGCCTCGATCTTGGAGAGGGCGAGCCCCGCGAGCTGCCGGTCCAGGGTCAGCGAGGTCAGCAGCCGGTGCTCACCGGCGTGGTAGACCTGCGCGCCCTGCCCGCACACCGCGATCCCCTGGTAGCCGAGGTCGTCGAGGATGTGCCGGGTCCAGGGCACCGCCCGGCCGGTGACCACGATGTGCGCGGCACCCGCCGCCGTCGCGGCGGCGAGGGCGTCCCGCGTGCGGTCCGAGACGGACTCGTCGGCCCGCAGCAGCGTGCCGTCGAGGTCCGTCGCGACCAGGCGGTAGGGGAAGGGGCTCACTTGGCGATCGGCTCCAGGACCTCACGGCCGCCGAGGTACGGACGGAGTACCTCGGGCACCCGCACCGAACCGTCGGCCAGCTGGTGGTTCTCCAGGATCGCCACGATCGTGCGCGGTACGGCGCACAGCGTGCCGTTCAGGGTGGCCAGCGGCTGCACCGTCTTCTTGCCGCCCTGCTCGTCGCGCATGCGGACGGAGAGGCGACGGGCCTGGAAGCCGTCGCAGTTCGACGCGGAGGTCAGCTCGCGGTACTTGCCCTGCGTCGGGATCCACGCCTCGCAGTCGAACTTGCGGGAGGCGGAGGCGCCGAGGTCACCGGTGGCGACGTCGATGACCTGGAACGGCAGCTCCAGGGAGGTCAGCCACTGCTTCTCCCACTCCAGGAGCCGCTTGTGCTCGTTCTCCGCGTCCTCGGGCGCGACGTACGAGAACATCTCGACCTTGTCGAACTGGTGGACGCGGAAGATGCCGCGGGTGTCCTTGCCGTACGTGCCGGCCTCGCGGCGGAAGCAGGGCGAGAAGCCCGCGTACCGCAGCGGAAGCTTGTCGGCGTCGATGATCTCGTCCATGTGGTACGCGGCGAGGGGCACCTCGGACGTGCCGACGAGGTAGTAGTCGTCCTTCTCCAGGTGGTACACGTTCTCCGCGGCCTGGCCGAGGAAGCCGGTGCCCTCCATGGCGCGCGGACGGACGAGCGCCGGGGTCAGCATGGGGATGAAGCCGGCCTCGGTGGCCTGGGCGATCGCCGCGTTGACCAGGGCGAGCTCCAGGAGCGCGCCGACGCCGGTCAGGTAGTAGAAGCGCGAGCCGGAGACCTTGGCGCCCCGCTCGACGTCGATGGCGCCGAGCGCCTCGCCCAGCTCCAGGTGGTCCTTGGGCTCGAAGCCCTCGGCCGCGAAGTCGCGGATGGTGCCGTGCGTCTCCAGGACGACGAAGTCCTCCTCGCCGCCGACCGGAACGTCCGTGTGGACGATGTTGCCGAGCTGGAGGAGCAGGGCGCGGGCCGTCTCGTCGGCCTCGTTCTGCTCGGCCTCGGCGGCCTTGACGTCGGTCTTGAGCTGCTCCGCCTTCTGCAGGAGCTCGGCGCGCTCCTCGGGGGAGGCCTTGGGGATCAGCTTGCCGAGCGCCTTCTGCTCGGAGCGGAGTTCGTCGAAGCGGACGCCGGACGACCTGCGCCGCTCATCGGCGGAGAGCAGGGCGTCGACGAGGCCGACGTCCTCTCCACGGGCGCGCTGGGAGGCGCGAACACGGTCGGGGTCCTCACGGAGCAGGCGAAGGTCAATCACCCCACCAGGCTACCGGTGCGCGTTCACGTGCCCCCACCCGATAAAGGTGCGCGTGTTGTTTTGCCCGAATTGAGGCCTGGGGAAAGAGCGATCGCCAGGCCCCCGCATTCACTTATCCACAGGCTGTGCGGAAGATCTGTGGACTACGGAGCCGATCGCGTGGATTTCCCTCATCGCGCCTGGGAATTCCGTGATCAAACACCATTGACGCACTCATTTGGGTGGGAATTGATCGCTCCAACGAGTGGGTCGACAGAAGAGTGATGACGAGGGTGCCTGTGAAGCGCTGTGGATGACGCACGGAGGGACGGCGGGTGAGTGGGCCGATTTGTCGACCTTGCCCCCGCGCGGTGTCGACTTGTCCCCAGGTCTGACGTGGTCCTGTGGATAACTTCTGTGGGTAACTGAAAAGTATGCAGGTAGGACTAGTGGCTTGTGCCTGTGGACGAACGCTCACACCGCCGGGAGCGTTCGTCCACCATCGGATCAGGCCCGACCGTCCTGGGCCCTCGCCAGCCAGTCGGAGGCCTCCATGAACTCCACGTCCGAAGTCCCGCGCCGCAGCGCCCGCACGTCCTCGACCGCCACACCCGCCCGCGGGTACGAGCCGAGGAACCGCACCTTGGGGCAGATCCGCTTCAGGCCCATCAGCGCCTCGCCCACCCGCCGGTCCGAGATATGGCCCTCGGCGTCCACGGCGAAGCAGTAGTTCCCGATCCCCGCTCCCGTGGGCCGGGACTGGATCAGCATCAGGTTCACCCCGCGCACCGCGAATTCCTGGAGCAGTTCGAGGAGGGCACCCGGATGATCGTCACCCAGCCACAGCACCACCGAGGTCTTGTCCGCGCCCGTCGGAGCCGCGGGCCGGGCCGGGCGGCCCACCAGCACGAACCGGGTCTCGGCGTTCTCCGCGTCGTGGATCTCGGTGACCAGCGCCTCAAGACCGTAGGTCGCCGCAGCGAACTCCCCCGCGAAGGCGGCGTCGAACCGGCCCTCCTGCACCAGGCGCGCCCCGTCCGCGTTGGAGGCGGCCGACTCCCACACCGCCTCGGGCAGGTGGGCCCGCAGCCAGTTCCGGACCTGCGGCTGGGCCACCGGATGGCCCGTGACCGTCTTGATCTCCGAAAGCTTGGTCCCGGGCCGGACGAGCAGCGCGAAGGCGATCGGGAGGAGCACCTCGCGGTAGATCATCAGCGGCTCGCCGGAGGCCAGCTCGTCCAGGGTCGCGGTCACCCCGCCCTCGACCGAGTTCTCGATCGGGACGAGCGCGGCGGCGGCCTCCCCGTTCCGTACGGCGTCGAGGGCGGCCGGGACCGAGACCATCGGGACGAGTTCCCGCGTCGCGGCCTCGGGCAGCGTGCGCAGCGCCGCTTCGGTGAAGGTGCCTTCGGGGCCGAGATAGGTGTACCGGGTGGCGGACATACCGTCACCCTAATGCTCGCCGTCGCCGCGAGCGGCCGCCCGAGCGAGGCCTCTCACCCCTCGGACGGAGGCCCGCCCGGGCCCGGCCGCCGCCTGCTCCGGGCCCTGTGGTCACGCCTCCAGGAGGCGCTGGCCCACGTACTCGCCCTCGGCGGGGCCGCCCGGGACCGCGAACAGGCCGCTCGCCTCGTGGCGGATGAACGCGGACAGCGCGTCGCCCCGGTCGAGCTTGCGCTGCACCGGGACGAAGCCCCGGAGCGGGTCCGCCTGCCAGCAGACGAAGAGGAGGCCCGCGTCCGGCGTCCCGTCCGGACCGATCCCGTCGTGGAAGGAGAACGGCCTGCGCAGCATCGCCGCACCGCCGTTCTGTTCGGGGGCGGAGATCCGGGAGTGGGCGTTGTCCGGGATGACCGTCTTCCCGTCAGGACCGAGCTTGTTCAGGTCGAGCTCGGTGGTCTCCGAGCCGCCGGTGAGCGGGGCACCGTCGGACTTCCGGCGCCCGATGACCTTCTCCTGCCGGTCCAGAGGCAGCTTCTCCCAGTCGTCGAGCAGCATCCGGATCCGGCGCACCACCGCGTACGAGCCGCCGGCCATCCACTCCGGTGCGCCGCCGGACCCGGCCGGGACGAAGATCCGCCGGTCGAAGTCCGGGTCGGTGGGCTTCGGGTTGCCCGTGCCGTCGACCTGGCCCATCAGGTTGCGGGCGGTCATCGGCTTCGCGGTGGCACCGGCCGAGCGGTTGAAGCCGTTCATCTGCCAGCGCACCCGGGCCGCGTCTCCGGCGTCCTTCTGGATCGCGCGCAGCGCGTGGAAGGCGACGAGCGCGTCGTCGGCGCCGATCTGCACCCACAGATCGCCCTCCGAGCGCCGGGGGTCCAGGGCGTCGGAGGAGAAGGCGGGCAGCGGGTCGAGGGCGGCGGGCCGCCGAGAGGCGAGTCCGGTGCGGTCGAAGAAGGTACGGCCGAAGCCGAAGGTGACCGTGAGGGAGGAGGGGCCCGCGTCGAGCGCGACACCCGTGTCCTCGGCCGGGGCCTTGCCCGACATCAGCACCTTCGCCGTGGCCGACCAGCGGCGCAGCAGGGCGGCGGCCTCCTTGCGGCCGGCGCCCGGGGCGAGGTCGAAGGCGATCAGATGACCGCGGGACTGGAGGGGGGTGGTGATGCCCGCCTGATGTTTCCCGTGAAACATCACCGCGGTCGAGCCGACGGTGGTCAGGGCCGGGGCGCCACCGGCTCCGGCACCGGCGGTGTCGTCGCCGGACAGGGCCGCGGAGATCCCGGCGCCGCCGGCCGCGCCGGCGACGAGGCCGGCGGCGCCCGCCGCGCCGACGGTGCCGAGCAGGCGCCGCCGGGAGAGGTCGAGGTTGTCGCTGTCGGTCACGTGCTTCAGCCGATCTTCACGTTCTTGTCGATGGTGGTCTGGTCGATCTCGGAGGTACGGACGGTCACCTGGATCTTCCAGTCGCCCGGCATCGGGATCTGGACGCCGCTCGCGCTCCAGTGTCCGGTCTGGATCCGGTCGGGGGCGACGGGCAGCGGGCCCACGTTCTTCGCCTCCAGGGTGAGGGCGACCTTGATCTCGGGGACGTCAAGGGGTTTGCCGTTGGGGCGCTCGACGAAGATGTGGAGCGCGTTGGAGCCGGTGCGGCCGGGGTCGAGGCTGAGACGGACGACGCCCTTGCCGTCGACGCCGCCGGTGTCGAAGGGCAGCCGGATGTCGACGGGCCGGTCGGGCACGGCGGCCGGGCCGGAGGCGGAGGTGGCCCGCCCGGCCTCCTCCTCGGTGCGGCCGGGCTCGGTCGAGGTGAGGACGGTGGTCACGGCGAGGAGGACGACGGCGACGGCGGCCTCGGTCAGCACCGAGCGGCGCAGACCGGCCCGCTCGGGGTCGGCGTCCCGCTCCCGCTTGCGCCGGGCGGTGGCGACGGCGGCCCGCTGCCGGGCGAGCTGTGCGGCCCGCACGGGGTCGACGGCCGCTGCGGCGGGGCCTCCCGAGGCCGCGGCCTCCGTGGGCTCGTCGGCCTCGTCGACCTCGTCGGCTTCCTCGGCCTCCGAGGCCTCGTCGGCCGCGTCCGCGTCCTCGGCGTCCTCGGGCGCCTCGGCCTCCGGGGCCTCGTCCGCGTTCACGGCCTCTTCCGCCGGCGTCGACGGCGCCGTCGTCTCCGCCAGGCGCTGGGTCCAGCGGCGGGAGATCCAGGCGATGCCGACGAGGACCGCCATGAGGCCGATCTTGACCAGGAGCAGCTGGCCGTACCGGGTCCCGGTCAGGGCGGACCAGGAACCGACCTGGCGCCAGGACTGGTAGAGCCCGGTGGCCGCGAGGACGGCCACGGAGCCGAAGGCCACCTTGGAGAAGCGTTCGACGGCGGAGCGCTCGACGGACGGCGCTTTGTGGAGGGCGACGAGCAGCACGGTGAGGCCGCCGAGCCAGGCGGCGACGGCGAGGAGGTGCAGGATGTCGACGGGCATGGCGATGCCGGGCTGCAGACCGGTCGAGGCGTGCTCGGCCAGGGCCCAGGTCCCGGCGATGCCGGCGGCGACGACGGTGCCGCCGAGGCCGAGTCCGAAGGCGAGGTCCTTCTTCTCCTTCGGGTCGGTGCGCCGGGCGTAGGCGCCGAAGAGGACGGCCACGAAGAGCGCGGCCGCGCCGAGCAGCAGCAGCCGGGAGGTGAGCGCGGCGCCGGTCTTCGTCTCCAGGACGGTCTTCAGACCCGCCAGGTCGAAGGCGTCGGAGAGCTTCCCGGAGCCGGTGTACGGGCTGCGCAGGAGCAGCAGCGCGAGGGTGGCGCCGGTGAGGGTCAGCCAGCCCCGGACCACCGTCTGCTGGACGGGTCGGACGCTCGCGCCGCGCGGCCAGCAGACCAGGACGAAGGCGCCGCCGCCGACGAGGACGGCGAATCCGGCGTACGAGAGGTAGCGGGCGATGCCGTAGAGGACGCCGACGAGGCCGCCGCCGGGCGCCTGGTCGGTCAGGGCGACGGAGGTCGTGGAGGGGGCGCCGATGGAGAAGGTGAAGGCACCGGCGACGGGGTGGCTGTCGGACGAGACGGCCTGCCAGGCCACGGTGTACGTGCCGTCGGGCAGTCCGGCGCGGAGCCCCACTCCGTACCGGACGACGGAACCGCTGCACAGATCGCGGATCTCGCCGGTGTCGGCCCGTCGGCCCGCCGGGTCGAGGACCCGGATGGAGTCGGTGCTCAGGGCGACCTGTTCGGAGAAGGTCAGGTTGACCTCCTTGGGGGCGGTGGCGACCACCGCCCCGTCCTTCGGGTCGCTGCCGGTGAGCGCCGCGTGCGCGGAGGCGGGTGCGGCGCCGGCGAGCAGCGTGCCGAGCAGCGCGGCCGCGAGGATCAGCAGCCGGGCCAGGGCGTTGCCGAGGCGCGGGGCGGTGGTTGTCATCTGTGTGTCACTCCGTCAACGAGCTCAGTGCTGCTGCGGGTTGTGGTTGGGCGCTTCGACGGGAACGTCGACCTTGATGGGGTCGGACTTCTCGAAGTGCAGCTCGATGCTGACCTTCTCGCCCTGCTTCGGCGTCTTCTTCAGCTCCATGAACATGATGTGGCTGCCGCCACGCGTCAGGGAGAGCTCGCCGTTCGCGGGGATGTCGAAGGCCTTCACCTGCTGCATCTTCTGGTTCTTCGTCTCGTGCATGGTGATGTCGTCCGAGAGCGGGCTGGTGACGGAGGTGAGCTTGTCCGCGGTGCCGCTGTCGTTCTTGATCGTGAGGAAGCCGCCGGCCATGTCCATCACCGGCTGGGGCATGAACGCGCCGCTGACCTCCAGGTCGGGCTTGCTCTCGGAGGACGAGCACCCGGTCAGCGCGAGCGCGGCGGCGAGCGCCACGGCGGCGGACAGGGCGGTGGTGCGGCGGGTCACGGGTTCTCCCCCTTGATGATCTTCGGCAGGTCCTTGGCGTAGTCGTCGACGGTCGCGTCCTCGCCGTACAGGACGTAGCCCTGGTCGGTGGTGGGCGAGAAGGCGATCACCTGGGCTCCGTGCATGGAGACGACGTTGCCGTCCTTGTCCTTCGTCGGCGGGTCGATGCCGATGCCGATCTGCCGGGCTCCCGCCTGGATGGCGGAGAAGTCGCCGGTGAGGCCGGTGAAGGAGGGGTCGCCGGCGGCGGGCAGCCACTTGGCGAGTTCGGCGGAGGTGTCCCGCTCGGGGTCGGTGGTGACGAAGACGACCTGGAGCTTGTCCTGGTCGGCCTTGGAGAGCTGCTTCCTGGCGATGGCGATGTTGCTCATCGTCAGGGGGCAGACGTCGGGGCAGTGCGTGTAGCCGAAGTAGATGAGGGTCGGCTTGCCCTTGGTGCGCTCCCGCAGGTCGTACTTCTGGCCCTTGGTGTCGGTGAGGACGAGCGCGGGCTTGGTGAACGGCCGGTCGAGGACGGTGGCGGCCTTGGTGTTGTCGCTGCCGCCGACGACCTCGGCGACCGCGGAGCCGGAGCCCGCGGGCTTTTCGTCGTTGCCGCCGAGGCCGACGGCGGCGGTGATGCCGATCGCGGCGACGATCGCGACGGCGGCGATGACGAGCGGCGTGCGCCGCCCGGGACGGGCCGTGGCCGTGGCCGTCGCCGTTCCGGGCGTCTTCTCTTCAGACATGGTGCTTCTTTCGAATCACGAGCGAGGGTGAGGGTGCGGCCGTCAGGCCGAGCGGCGGCGGCCGGCGAGGACGCCGAAGGCGACGCCGGCGATGCCGACGAGGATGCCGACGACACCGAGGACGCGGGCCGTGGTGTCGGTGGCCGAAGACGCCGAGGACGCAGCGGCGGTCTCCTCGTGGTCGGCCGTCTTGTCGTCGTGACCGGCCTTCTCGTCGGACCCGGCGGAGGCGGACGGGGCCGCACCGCCGTGGTGGTCCTCGTCGGCGGAGGCGGCGGAGAGCTTCAGGACGGGGGCCGGGTTCTCCGGCTCCTCAGCACCCTCCTTCTGCGGCTCGATCCAGCGCACGACCTCCTTGTTGTCGTACGTCTGGATCGCCTTGAGGACCAGCTCGTCGGTGTCCTCCGGCAGCTGGCCGAGGGAGAGCGGGAACTGCTGGAACTGGCCGGGGCCGATCTTCGAGCCGTCGGCGGTCCAGGTGACCTTGGAGACGGCCTCGTTGATCTTCTTGCCGTGCATCTCCAGCGGCTTGTCGAGCTTGCTCTTGGTGACCTCGGCCTTCCAGCCGGGGACGGGCTGCGGCATGACGGAGGCCAGCGGGTGGTCGAGCGGGAAGTTGACCTCGACCTTCACGGTGGAGGCGTTGTCGCGCTCGTTCGGGACCTTGAGGTTGACGGTCGCGTAGCCGCCCTTGGCCGCCTCGCCCTGCGGCTGCACGCTGACGTGCGCGAAGGCGGTGCCGGACAGCAGCACCACGGAGGAGAGGGCGATGCCGCCGGCGAGGGCGGCGCGGGTGGTGGCGGAGACACGGGAAACGCTCATGGCAGAAGACACTCCAGCTCGGAAAGCTCGAAAGCTCGAAAGTTCGGTGAAGGATGCGGAAGTCCGGCGCGCCCGGGGACGGGAGTCCCGCACAGGCGTGCGGACGAGCGCGGCCCGCCCCTGTCGAGCGGTCCGCGTCAGGCTGCGAGGACGCAGTCGGCGGCCGGGGGGCCGCGCCTGATCACCGTGTGCTGAAGGGCCTCGGCCACCGGCGGCGGCGAGGAGTCGAAGGCGGTACGGGGGGTCCGCCGCGGCCCGGTGCGCGATGCCGCCGACAGCCCGGCGAGCAGGGCCCGTACGAGACGGAGCGCGGCCCGCAGGGAGCGCACGAGGGCGCACTCGGCGAGCTCCGTCGCGCCCTGCTCGGACAGCTCCACGAGCCGGCCGAGGGCGCGGTCGCCGCGGCGCAGCAGCCAGCCCGTGGCCAGGGCGGCCAGGAGGTGGCCGAGGAGCATGGGCAGGCCGGGCAGCAGCTCACCGGCGGGCGCGGTCGCCCCGGTGGCCATGTGTCCCATGTGGGCGTGCGCGGTGGCCGGGTCGAGCCCGGCGTCGGTGATGATCCGGGTGGCGTCGGCGGGGCTGAGCGAGGCGGTGCCCGCTCCGCAGACCAGCCGGGCGGCCATCCGGACGAGGGCGTCGTCGGCCTGGTCGCTCAGGGCGAGCTGCCGCTGTCCGAGCCCGAAGAGGACGTGCAGGCCGAGCTGCCCGCCGGCGAGGGCGCCGACGACGGAGCCGAGGGAACGCTCACGGCCGGCGAGGAGCACGGTGACCCCGAAGACACCGAGGAAACCGGCGACGACGGTCCACAGGGCGATGCCCGCGCAGGCGGCGAGGGCGTGTCCCAACGCGGACAGCACGACGCAGACCGCGGTGAACACCGCGGCCCTCAGCAGCCGTGGAGCGAGCGCGGGGGCAGTCATGGCGGGCCCATCATCGCACCACGCGCAAGACCGCCATGCGGCAGGTCCGGAAGGTCGTCCTTGAGCGGCTTCGCGGTGACATACACCGGCGCACCCGCCCTCTGCATCCGCCGAACGAGCGCTCTTGACGGCTTCCCGCGCTTACGGAGCGTCCGCTCCGGCAATACGTATCGGTATGTCGAGCCGCTGCCGGGAGGCTGGAGCATGAGCATCTGGTGGTCACTCCATCTGCGGCGCGAGGCCGCGAGCGTGCCGCTCGCGCGAAGGCTTCTGCTGGGCACGATGGAGACGGCGGGCGTCGATCCCGACGTGTCGTACGAGTTGTCGGTCGCGCTGACCGAGGCCTGTGCCAACGCCGTGGAGCACGGCGGCGCGGGTGGTCCCCGTGAACGGGGTGGGGCGTACCGGGTGACCGCGTACCTGGACGGCGAGACCTGCCGCATCGAGGTCGCCGACTCGGGCCCGGGTTTTCCCGGGACGGCGGCGCCCGCGCGCCCCTCGGACGAGGCGGAGCACGGCCGTGGCCTGCGTCTGATCGAGGAGCTGGCCGATCACGTCCAGTTCGGCAACCGCTCGGGCCGGGGCGGTGCCGTGGTCAGCTTCGACAAGATCCTGAAGTGGCGGGACAGCCCGTCCCTGCTGATGGCGTGAACTCCCGGAGCACGGGGAAGGACCCCCGCCGGAGCACGGGGAAGGGCCCCCGCCGGTCGGTCGGCGGGGGCCCTTCTGTTCCAACGTACGCGGGAATCAGCCCTTCAGCGCGGCCATCCACGCCTCGACCTCGTCGGCGTGGCGCGGCAGCGCGGCCGAGAGGTTCCGGTTGCCGTCCTCCGTGACGAGGATGTCGTCCTCGATCCGGACGCCGATGCCGCGGTACTCCTCCGGCACGGTCAGGTCGTCGGCCTGGAAGTACAGACCGGGCTCGACCGTCAGGCACATGCCCGGCTCCAGGGTGGTGTCCACGTACATCTCGGTGCGCGCGGCGGCGCAGTCGTGGACGTCCATGCCGAGCATGTGGCCGGTGCCGTGCAGGGTCCAGCGGCGCTGGAGGCCGAGCTCCAGGACGCGCTCGACCGGGCCCTCGACGAGGCCCCACTCGACGAGCTTCTCGGCGAGGACGCGCTGGGCGGCGTCGTGGAAGTCGCGGTAGGCGGCGCCGGGCTTCACCGCGGCGATGCCGGCCTCCTGCGCCTCGTACACGGCGTCGTAGATCTTGCGCTGGATCTCGGTGTACCGGCCGTTGATCGGCAGGGTGCGGGTGATGTCGGCGGTGTAGAGCTCGGTGGTCTCCACGCCGGCGTCGAGCAGCAGCAGGTCGCCGGAGCGGACCGGGCCGTCGTTGCGGACCCAGTGCAGGGTGCAGGCGTGCGGGCCTGCGGCGGCGATGGAGCCGTAGCCGATGTCGTTGCCCTCGACGCGGGCGCGCAGGAAGAACGTGCCCTCGATGTAGCGCTCGCTGGTGGCCTCGGCCTTGTCGAGGACCTTGACGACGTCCTCGAAGCCGCGGGCGGTGGAGGCGCAGGCCTTCTCCAGCTCGGCGATCTCGAAGGCGTCCTTCACGAGGCGGGCCTCGGAGAGGAAGATCCGGAGTTCCTCGTCGCGCTCGGCGGTGACCTTGTCGGTCAGCGCGGCCTCGATGCCGGCGTCGTGGCCGCGGACGGCGCGGACGGGGCCGGTGGCCTCCTTGAGGGCGTCGGCGAGCTCGCGGACGTCCTTGGCCGGGATGCCGAGGAGCTGCTCGGCCTCGGCGAGGGAGTGGCGGCGGCCGACCCACAGCTCGCCCTGGCCGTCGAGCCAGAACTCGCCGTTCTCGCGGTTGGAGCGCGGCAGCAGGTAGATCGTGGCCTCGTGGCCGTCGGCCGTGGGCTCCAGGACGAGGACGCCGTCCTGCGTCTGGTCGCCGGTGAGGTACGCGTACTCGGTGGAGGCGCGGAAGGCGTACTCGGTGTCGTTCGACCGGGTCTTCAGGTTCCCGGCGGGGATCACGAGGCGCTCGCCCGGGAAGCGGGCGGAGAGCGCGGCGCGGCGGGCGGCGGTCTCGCCGGCCTGCGCGATCGGCGCGAGGTCGTGCAGCTCGGTGTCGGCCCAGCCGGACTTCATGTTCTCGGCGAGCTCGTCGGACACGCCCGGGTACAGGCCGTTCTTCCGCTGCTTGATCGCCTGCTCTTCGGTCTCGGTCTCTTCCGGGGTCTCCGGGGTGAGCTCCTCGGCCACGGGTCTGCCTCCTCTTGGTACGACACTGAACCCCCACCATCGTACGGTCGTACGGAAGGGGGCCCAGGGCCGGAAGACCCATTACCGGAATCTCACACTCCGGCCATTGGAGGCCACGCGACGGCGCGGCTCACTCGAAGCGCGCGGCGAGCAGGACCACGTCCTCCCCCTCCACGGCCCGGTCCAGGCCCTCGGGGAGCAGGGTCCGCAGGACGTGGTCGGCGACGGCGCCCGGGTCGTCCCGGTCCGCCCTCGGCACGCTCGCGGCGGCCGCGTGGAGCCGCGCGAAGGCCCGGTCCATGGCGTCGCCGGTACGGCGCAGCAGCCCGTCCGTGTAGAGAAGCACCGTTTCTCCGGGTGCGAGGGACAGCTCCACGCTCGGCGCCTCCCAGCAGGAGAGCATCCCGAGCGGGGCCGAGAGCGAGGTCTCGACGAACTCGGTGCGGTGGTCGCCGACGACCAGCGGCGGGGCGTGTCCGGCGCCGGCGAGGACGATCCGGCGCTGTGCGGGCTCGGCGTACGCGAAGAGGGCGGTCGCCGAGCGGGCGGGTTCGGTGAGCCGGAGCAGGAGCTCCAGGTCGGAGAGGACGGCGACGGGGTCCTCGCCCTCCATCACCGCGTACGCCCGGAGGGAGGCGCGGAGCCGGCCCATGGCGGCGAGCGCGCTGGGTCCGGTGCCGCAGACGGAGCCGACGGCCAGGCCGAGGGCGCCGTCGGGCAGCGGCAGCGCGTCGTACCAGTCGCCGCCGCCC
>NZ_MWIG01000334.1:0-4821 GCF_002156145.1 Streptomyces sp. NRRL B-24572
CACGATCGCCGAGCGCGGGCTCGACGGGCTGACCATGGCCGGGCTGGGGCGGCAGGTGGGGATGAGCAGTGGGCATCTCCTCTACTACTTCCGCACCAAGGACGAGCTGCTGCTCCAGACCCTGGAGTGGAGCGAGGGGCGGCTCGGGGCCGAGCGCAGTGCGCTGCTGTCCAAGCCGGGAAGCGCGCGCGAGCGGCTCGACGGGTACGTCGACGTGTACGTGCCCGACGGGCCCCGCGACCCGCACTGGACGCTCTGGCTGGAGGTCTGGAACCGGTCGCAGAACGCCGACGACGACGCCCGCGCCCGGCAGGCCGCCATCGAGGGGGCCTGGCACCGGGACCTGGTCGCGATCCTCGCCGAGGGGGTCTCGCGCGGGGAGTTCCGGGCCGTCGACCCGGACCGCTTCGCCACCCGGATGCGGGCCCTGCTCGACGGCTTCAGCGTGCACGTCGCCGTCGGCATCCCGGGCACCGGGCGGGAGCAAGTCCTCGTCCATGTGCGGGAGTTCATCGCCGAAACACTGATCTCGCGACCGTAACGCACGCAAGTACTCCCGATCGTTGCGCGTTGCACCCTTGTTGCCCCCGCGTGATCTCCGGCACGGTTCCTGCCCATGGGACGAGAGCACTGGAAGAAGATCTGGGTCGGCTCCGCGGGCAACATGGTCGAGTGGTTCGACTGGTTCGTGTACGCGAGCTTCGCCACCTACTTCGCGGGGGCCTTCTTCCCCGAGGGCGACGACACCGCCAAGCTCATGAACACCGCCGGCATCTTCGCCGTCGGCTTCTTCATGCGCCCCGTCGGCGGCTGGCTCCTCGGCCGGGTCGGCGACCGCAGGGGCCGCAAGGCGGCGCTCACCCTCACCGTGACGCTGATGTCCGCCTCCGCCGTGCTGATCGCCGTCGCGCCGACGTACTCCGTCGCCGGGTACGGCGGCGCCGTCGTCCTCCTCCTCGCCCGCCTCCTCCAGGGCCTCTCCGTCGGCGGCGAGTACGCGGCCAGCGCCACCTACCTCACCGAGGCCTCCGCGCCGGAGCACCGCGGCTTCGCCTCCAGCTTCCAGTACGTGTCGATGACCGCCGGCCAGGTCCTCGGCCTCGGCCTGCTGCTCGGCCTCCAGCACACCCTGTCCGACCAGGCCCTGCACGCCTGGGGCTGGCGCATCCCCTTCGTCGTCGGCGCCCTCGGCGCGGCCGTCGTCTTCTACCTGCGCCGCACCATGCTGGAGACCGAGGTGTACGAGGAGGTCGGTGCCGCCCAGGCCGATCGCGGCACCCTCAAGGCCCTGTGGGCGCACAAGCGGGAGGCCTTCCTCGTCGTCGCGCTCACCATGGGCGGGACCGTGGCGTACTACACGTACACCACCTACCTCACCAAGTACCTGTCCAACTCCGCAGGACTGCCCAAGCAGACCGCCACTCTGGTCTCCTTCTGCGCCCTGATCGTCTTCGCCTGCCTGCAGCCGCTCGCCGGCCGGCTCTCCGACCGGATCGGCCGCCGCCCGCTGCTCATCACCTTCGCGGTCGGCTCCACGCTCCTCACCGTCCCGATTCTGACGATGCTGGGGCACGCCGGGTCCTTCTGGCCGGCCCTCGGCCTCTCCCTCCTCGCGCTCGTCGTCGTCACCGGTTACACCTCGATCAACGCCTGCGTGAAGGCCGAGCTCTTCCCGACCGGCGTCCGCGCCCTCGGCGTCGCCCTGCCGTACGCGATCGCCAACGCCCTCTTCGGCGGCACCGCCGAGTACGTGGCGCTCTGGTTCAAGGACGCCGGCATCGAGTCGGGCTTCTCCTGGTACGTGGCGGGCTGCGCGGCCGTCTCCCTGGTCGTCTACCTCACGATGCGGGAGACCCGCGACATCGACCTGGGTCGTGTCGGCACCGCCGTACCCGACCGGAAGCGAGATCAACTGCCCGTATCGTGAGACCGCCGTCCCGGCGGCCCCGGACCTGTGTCAGACTTCCGGCGTGCTTGCTACCACGATGATTATCGGCAGCAGCGCGCCGGTCCGCAGTGGCCACTGAAGCGCGGAACGACCCCCGCGGCAGTGGACACCGTGCCCCAGACCCGCGCGCAGACCTCTCGCACCCGCGAGGGGTTTTTTCGTTTTCCGGCCCCACCCGCGCCGGAAGCGGACGACGCGTGAGAATGGGGGCAAGTGGATCCATACCTTCCGGAGCCACATCCGACAGGAGCCATCACAGCCATGACCACGGAGAACGCCGAGGGCTCGCGCCTCGACGACAGCTTCCATGTCTTCGACACGACCCTGCGCGACGGGGCGCAGCGTGAAGGCATCAACCTCACCGTCGCGGACAAGCTGACCATCGCCCGGCACCTCGACGAGTTCGGCGTGGGCTTCATCGAGGGCGGCTGGCCCGGCGCCAACCCGCGCGACACGGAGTTCTTCGCCCGCGCCACGCAGGAGATCGCGTTCAAGAACGCGCAGCTCGTCGCCTTCGGCGCCACCCGCAGGGCCGGCGGCAAGGCCGCCGAGGACCCGCAGGTCAAGGCGCTCCTCGACTCCGGCGCTCCGGTGATCACCCTGGTCGCCAAGTCGCACGACCGGCACGTCGAGCTCGCCCTGCGCACCACCCTCGACGAGAACCTGGAGATGGTCCGAGACACCGTCTCCCACCTGACCTCCCAGGGCCGCCGCGTCTTCGTCGACTGCGAGCACTTCTTCGACGGCTACAAGGCGAACCCGGACTACGCCAAGGCCGTCGTCAGCGCCGCGTACGAGGCCGGTGCCGACGTCGTCGTCCTCTGCGACACCAACGGCGGCATGCTGCCCGCCCAGATCCAGGCCGTCGTCGCCACCGTCATCGCCGACACCGGCGCCCGCCTCGGCATCCACGCCCAGGACGACACCGGCTGCGCCGTCGCCAACACCCTCGCCGCCGTCGACGCGGGCGCCACCCACGTGCAGTGCACCGCCAACGGCTACGGCGAGCGGGTCGGCAACGCCAACCTCTTCCCCGTCGTCGCGGCCCTGGAGCTCAAGTACGGCAAGAAGGTCCTCCCCGAGGGCGCGCTCGCCGAGATGACCCGGATCTCGCACGCCATCGCCGAGGTCGTCAACCTCACCCCCTCCACCCACCAGCCGTACGTCGGCGTCTCCGCCTTCGCCCACAAGGCCGGACTGCACGCCTCCGCGATCAAGGTGGACCCCGACCTCTACCAGCACATCGACCCCGAACGGGTCGGCAACACCATGCGGATGCTCGTCTCCGACATGGCGGGCCGCGCCTCCATCGAGCTCAAGGGCAAGGAGCTCGGCGTCGACCTGGGCGGCGACCGCGAGCTCGTCGGCCGCGTCGTCGAGCGGGTCAAGGAGCGCGAGCTCAAGGGCTACACGTACGAGGCCGCCGACGCCTCCTTCGAGCTGCTGCTCCGCGAGGAGGCCGAGGGCCGGGCCCGCCGCTACTTCCGTACGGAGTCCTGGCGGGCGATCGTCGAGGACCGGCCCGACGGCATCCACGCCAACGAGGCGACCGTGAAGCTCTGGGCCAAGGGCGAGCGGATCGTCGCCACGGCCGAGGGCAACGGCCCGGTCAACGCCCTCGACAAGGCGATCCGCCTCGGCCTGGAGCGGATCTACCCGCAGCTCGCCAAGTTCGAGCTGGTCGACTACAAGGTCCGCATCCTGGAGGGCCGCCACGGCACCGAGTCCACGACCCGCGTCCTGATCACCACCAGCGACGGCAACGGCGAGTGGTCCACGGTCGGCGTCGGCGAGAACGTCATCGCCGCGTCCTGGCAGGCCCTGGAGGACGCCTTCACGTACGGCCTCCTCCGCGCCGGGATCGACCCCGCCGAATAGCCTCATATGTTCGCTTCGGTCCGGTTCGGGTAGCGTCGAACCATGAGGACCAGGGCGATGTCCACGGGGTCGGCCCTCGGCGGGCTGATCGTGCTCCTGCTGCTGGTCCTGGCGCCCTTCGCGGGCGCCAGGACCACGGGCGTGTCCGATGCGGCCGCCGCCCTGAAACAGGGCCCGGTGTACGTCGACCCCGGCGCCGCCGGCCAGCTCTCCACGGCCGACGCGAAGGCCCTCGCGCAGAAGATCAAGGACGCGGACAAGCCGCTCTTCGTGGCGGTGCTCCCCGCGAACGCGCAGTTCCCGCCCAAGGGCCTCATCGACAACCTGCGCGGCCAGACCGGCATCGCCGGCCTGTACGCGGTGCGCCTCGGAGACCGCTTCGACGCGGGCGTCGACCGGTCGGTGATGTCACCGGCCGCCGTGGAGAACCTCGTCACCTCCGTACGCGCGCCGGGCGCCGACGCCGCCACCGAGCTGAACAACTTCGTCGACCAGGCCCTGCCCGCGATGCGCGGCTCCGCCCCGGCCTCCTGGGGTGCCGTCGGCACGGACGACGGGGTCCCCGTCGCCGGGCTCGTCGTCCTCGGCGGTGTCGTCGTCGCGGGCGGCGCGGGCGCCTACGCCGTCGTCCGCCGCAACCGGCTCCGCAAGGAGGCCGAGGAGCGCGCCGCCCTCGACCGGCTGCGAGTCGTCGTCGACGAGGACATCACCGCCTTCGGCGAGGAACTCGAACGCCTCGACTTCCACCCCGCCGAGCGCGGCGCCGACGACGCCATGCGCGGCGACTACGAGCGCGCCCTCGACTCCTACGACCGGGCCAAGTCCCTCATGGGCTCGGTGACCCCGCGGCCCGCACCGTCGACACCGACACCGGCCGCCGCCCCTACTGGGAGGCGGGCCCCGCCTACGGCCCCTGGGCCGGCGGCTACTTCGGCGGCGGCATGCTCCCCGGCCTCCTCGTGGGCACCATGCTCGGCTCCATGCTCTCCACCCCG